>DFGI01000058.1:0-8352 GCA_002371705.1 Bacteroidales bacterium UBA3754 | reverse complement strand
AGCACCAGTCGCGGATGGCTTCGTTCGTGGCATCTTTCAGCGTCATATTTCCGCTTTCAACGGGAAAAACCTCCGCGCCAAGCATTTTCATTCGTTCCACGTTCATGTGCTGACGTTTCACGTCGGTCGCACCCATATAAATTCTGCACGGCATATTCATCAAGGCGCACACCGTGGCTGTTGCCACACCGTGCTGACCAGCGCCCGTTTCGGCAATGATACGCTTTTTGCCCATCGCCTTGGCAATCAGGATTTGTCCGAGAGCATTGTTGATTTTGTGGGCCCCCGTGTGGTTCAGGTCTTCACGTTTCAAATAAATTTTGCATCCATATTTTTCGCTCAGGCGGTTTGCAAAATACAGCGACGACGGACGACCAGCGTAGTTCTTGAGCAATGCGCGATATTCCTTTTGGAACGCATCGCTTTCAATTATGGGAAGATACGCTTTTTTCAAATCTTCCACCGTCTTGTAAAGAATTTCGGGAATGTATGCCCCGCCAAATTCTCCGTAGTAACCATTGTTGTCAACTTGATATGATTTCATATTTTTAACATTTTTCGATTCATAATTCAACAAAAAAAGGGAGCTTGTCGTAAGATTGACAAGCCCCCTTTATATTTTGTTTTTGGAAATGGCCTCTCTACTTACGACATTCGGTCATAAGTTTGCCACCACCAAAAATTGTTATTCATTACTTTCATTTTGTTCTTTTTGTTGACGCAAACATAGAGATTTTTTTTATTTGTTCACCATTTTGGTTGTAATTTTTTTGAAAAAATAGACGAACGAGGAAAAATTTTTCAATGGCGAACTAACTATGCGTTTAGGGAGTTGAATGAAAAATCAGTTGTTCGGGAATTCCGAACAACTTAAGTTCCTTGAACTCACAACGTTCGAGTAAAAAAGACATTGTGTATTGTAGTGTTTATCGCATTCCTGCTTTGCCCAATATTTTGAGGGCAAATTGGCAATACGGGTGTTCGTTACTATTTATTACATTTTTTCTCTTTCGTTCGTTTTCCTCTGCACGACGAAGAAAGTCTTGGGCTTCTTTACCCTTTAACGTTGGAATTGCTTTAATTGCGGTTGCCATATCTTTTTCAAATTTATTTTTGCAAATGTAACATTTCCTTTTGATTTCTACAAAACAATAAAGGACGGAATCTCTTTTGCCCTTATACGTTTGATGTTTCAGTATGGACGTGGCGCACCGCGTCCATACTGAAACATCACAAATTTGTTGTAGGGACACATTGAATGTGTCCCAGAATTTCAAACAGGACGCACGCGGTGCGTCCCTACAGAATTACCATACCGAAACGCCAACCGTTTTGCCTTCCACTACCACAAAATACACTCCTGCCATTTGCCGTTATCTTGATTTGCACAAAGGAAAACGGAACTCCCTTGCGGGAATCCCCTTAAAAATTAAAGATTCCTATTTATGATTTACGTTTATATACAACATTAATATTTCCTGCTAATTTTTTTAGTTCTTCGAAATCTTTTTGGGAAACCTTGTCATTCACAATAACTTCTTCAATGTTCATAGTAAAAAGAGGATAGTTTTTTCCAAATTCCAAAGTTGAATACTTTCTTCCATTTTCATCCGTTTGTATGTTTTGAAAATATAGGGTATTTACGGAATTAAAAGAACAATCTATTGGAAACCCATAGAAAGTTTTATTGCTTTGAATGCAATTAAATGCTAAACGCCATTCGCATTCCTCTTGATATTTTTCCCTTTTAAAAAACAATGCGTGTCGTGTTGAAAGACCATCCGATAATCGTAATCTGTATTTCTTATATAAGAAATAGTTTAATTCAGAAATAAAATCAAATTTATTTCCTGAATCGTAATAAACTTTTCTAAACATTGGATAGGTTTCGTTAGTGTTTTGTTGAGACATAGATATTTTTATCTTAAAACAAACACCCTTATCACCGTAATTCTTCCACATAGAATCAGACTGTTTTTCTGTAAAACAGAGTATTAGAAGATTATTTCTTGAGTCATCAAGAATCTCGTTGTTGACAAGCGGATGATATGCCTCTATTTTTTTCAGATATTCGGAGCATTCTGCGTAATCATTATACTCATTTGATGTTAGATTGCTAATCTGAATAGAATTATTTTTGAGAATATCCTTTGCTAAATTTAATCCTTTATAGTGATACAAGATTTTTTCTCCTTGAAGTGCGGGGGAAATCTTTTCAAATAATTTATTCCAAAAATCTCCTTTTATATTTATATAAGTCTTATCTAGTACCTCTATATTTGATTCATCAATAAAACCTGTAAGATCTTTTGTTAATTCATACTTACCAAGAATCTCTTTAATTTCTTCAACTATATTTTCCATATTCATATCATTTTTTCACGTCTCCATTTTTTATTTTACATCACGCACAAGACGCACAAGACGGACAGGTCCGTTGCCGCAGTCGTCTTCTAAGCCGTTGATGAAGACCAAGTAGCTAGGTACGTCGCCCCATAAAAACTTGAAATCCGTCACCCAATAGCCGATCTCGTAACGAAAACGCATAGAACCGCCGACACAACTGCCAGCATAAGGGAAAAATACGTAATTTCCGTTCTTCCCAACCAAATAAGTTCCAGATCTGCCATCATTTTCTCCGTCTACCCAATTGCAATTACGAAACAATTCGATTTTTTCTTCAGCTGTCGGTAACCTATATCCATTACTTTGGTAATTATGTATTTCATCCCATGTATAATAATTTCCAAGGTCGATAGATTTCGTAGCACCCAAGTTGCATGTATTCCACTCCACACTCAATCCAAGATCTCCAGATTCTTTCTTAAGTTTTACGCCATCTTGAATTATATCCACAATGTAAAATTTTTCGGCAGTTTGGATTTTTATTTTCCCCATACGGGAATCAAAACTATGCCTTACATCAGGCATTACCTCAACAATCGTCCTACCGTTTTCTTCTATTTTACTCGTTTTCACCCAGTCGGGTTGCTCAACTATATCCCAGTTCAAATCAGTTTTAACGACAAACGATTTCTTTTCGAAAAATCCAGCAGGAAATTCCAATTCTGTTTCAGACAAACTCAACTCCGAACACGCTGTGAACATCGTTCCTGCAATGCCGAATAACAAAATACTTTTTAAAAAATTTTTCATATTATTATTCATTTTACAATTTCTATTTATCAAACGAACCCTCGTTCTTCATACATTGAAATGGGTATTCTCCACCTATCCGCAAATTTCAAATATTTAACCGAATTATTTAGTGTTGCGATATGTCCATTATTTTCTCAAAGTGTCGCCAATTTGTTCACAAATCGTAGGGAGGTTTTTCTTCCGCCAAATCTTTGAAAAAGTTGTGGTTCAATAGAATAGAGATTTTCTGCAGGAGTGCAGTGTCAATGCTTTCTTTTTGAAAGATTTTATAGATATTTCGCCTGTCGTAACTCAGCTTTTCGGCAAGCCATTTCACACTACGTCCTTGTTCCCGAAATATTTTTTCTATGTGTTGTCCTATGTGCATAAAAAAGGCGTCAATTGTTCGCTTGAATACTTATCAATCTGAAGGTATCGCCAAACACCTGTTACACATAAATACGGAACAATTCACGCCACGCGTGAACATATCGCATTCGTATTCTGTGTAACCTTAAAATTTTGGCGATTTCTCAGATTAGAGAATAAGAGCGTAAAATTCAATATGTTACTTCAAATCTTTCTGTTTCTTGTTTTTGTTTTACGATTATACTTTTGCAAATATATTGGAATTTTGCAAGAATGTGAAATAAATATTTTGAAGCGGTTCTACTCAAAAAGAAGCTCAAAGTTTATATAAGAGTACTTTTTTTACCATTCAGCCCCAAAGGCAAGCTTAATGTGTCGAAATATACTGGACTATGTTTGCTCCCATTTGCAACGCCGTCTGATGAATTTCCTGCGTATCGTTGTGAACCTCAGGGTTTTCCCAGCCATCGCCTAAATCGCACTCGTAGGTGTAGAAACAAACCAAACGTCCATCTACAATAATTCCAAAGCCTTGCGCTGGCTTTCCATCGTGTTCGTGGATTTTTGGCAAACCCTTCGGGAATGAATAATGCTGGTTATAAATAGGGTGATTTTCAGGAAGTTCCTCGAACTCCGCATCTGGGAAAACCTTTTTCATTTCGCGGCGAATATATTGATCGATTCCATAATTATCGTCAATATGCAAAAAACCGCCACTCAACAAGTAATCCCGAAGATTTTTCACATCAGAATTTGAAAATACCACATTTCCGTGACCAGTTAAATGCACCATTGTGTAGTTAAAAATTTCGGGACTTCCAACCTCAACGGTTCCATATTCCAAATTCATGTGGAGATTTGAAGCGCAAAATGCCACAAGATTCGGAACTGACGTGGGATTGCCGTACCAATCCCCTCCTCCACCATATTTCGCCACACCGATTTTTACCGTTGTCTGCGAAATCGCACATAACGAAAAAAACACAGAGAGGAAAAGCATTCCAACAAGTTTTGAAATACATTTTATTGCACCATATTTTGTATGTTGACTAATACGAAGCATAATATTTTCTTAAAAACCATTCCAATGATACTGTTAACACAATGAAAATCAACACAATCGGAAAGTCTATCAATGCGCTACGGCTTCGTTCCATACGCGACACCGACACAATATTCTTATTATCTTGAATTTCTTTCAACAAATCATCAAATTGATTGGGATAAAACACATTAGCATTGGTTTGCGCAGCCATTTCCCGTAGAATTTCATGATTTGCGCACGTTTGCTTGTATTCCGATACCAACGGCAACACATAAAAACTTCCCGAACGCTTCATCACCTTAGCGTCAACGGTAACCGAAGCCGTATAGGAATAGGTTCCTTGCGGAAATTTTCCAGCATTCAATGTGTAAAAATTATCAGTTGAGGAAAAAGAAAATGGATATTCGGTTCCCTCGTCGTTGCGAATCACCATAGAAATATCCTGATTTGGCATCGGTTCAAAACTTTTATCGTACAGCTCCGCAGTAAACAAAATATTTTGATTATCGGAAAAGACGCTTTCGCCGTTAACAGAAAACAATTCCCGTTTTTCGCTCAACGCCAAATACGTAACCATCTTATTCACAAACGAATCGAAGGCAAAAAACGAGGAATGTTCTTTATAATCGTACATTCGCCAACGCCACAAACCTTCGCCAAGAACAAATCCTATTTTGGTATTTTGCACCATTGAGAACGCAATAAGCGGTCGCTCAACGGAAAGATTTGCAACCATTTGAGAAGCAAGAGCCGTTGATTTTGCATCAAGTTTATACGAACCATACGGCGCAACCAACGGTGGAACAATTTTCAGAAACTCCTTAGTCTGTCCGTCCAACGAAAAGAGCGAAAAGTCCGAATTGAGACTTGGTTTCACCTCATCAAACGAATGCCGTTGTCCCAAAATTTCAACACCAATATGTTGCGCATTTAAATTTTCGAGCGACAAACCTGAATTATATACAACGAGCGTAGGAATTTCCGCTGTAACTAATTCATTCAGAATAGTTTTTCCTTTACCAAACGAGCTTGGCAATCCAATTAAAACCACACAATTAAAGTCCCTCACGTCGGGAATGTTATCATCGTTGATTGAAAACACCGAGCATTCGTAATTTTTATTACTTTCCAGCGCCCGTCGAAGCGCAGCCACATCGGGATGCACCGCACCATACACCAACGCAATTTTCTGACGGCTTTCCAGCACATCTACAGCAAATGAATACGAATTGTTCCGTTCGCTGATTTCGCCATCGTGGTATTCTATCCGAACAGTATAAATGTTCTTTCCGATTTGCGAACTTTTCAGATGACAATCTATTGTTTTGTACGTATGCTCATCATTTGCGACAAACGACGTTTCATATAAAATCTTATCAGTCTCGGAGATCGAAATTTTCGAAGATTTGGATTTCAACGCGTGCGATTCCACCGAAATTTTTACCACAAAAGGATTATCACGAAAAGCAATTTGATTATGCAACACTTTGGATATCAAATTGTCGCATTCCTGAACAGTATCGCCCAGCGCAATGGAATAAATCGGCATTTGCGATGGGAAATTGCGAATTGCATATTTGGGATTTTCCCCCGAATTGAAAATGCCATCGGTGGCAAGCACAACAGCGCCAATATTTTTGTTAAAATATTGTGTGGCAATATCTTGCAAAGCATTTGAAATATTAGTTTCCTTTCCATCGAACGATAAAGCAGAATCCTGCGTCAGCACATCGGAAAACTGATATTCATCAACTGAATAATCAGAGCGCAGAGACTTCATAAACTTTTGATAATTAGAAACATACTCCGTTCTATACCATGTAGAATCTTTTTGTAGAACCAACGAAGCTGAATTATCGTGGAGCACCACAATCGTAGGTTTTTCCAACTTTTTTTTCCGCATTTCCAAATATGGACCAATCAGCAAAAACAGCAACACCGCAATTGTGAATGCCCGCAGTCCAAACAGAAGCCGCCGAGCCCATTTGGGAGCATCTTTGAGTTTCGTATCGGAACGATACAGAAACCACGACACTCCAATTCCAACCAACACAAAAATTGGTACGAACCAGAGTGTATATTCAGTAAAAATGCGCATACATTATTCCGTTGAGCCCCAGATTGCGCGGTACAAATTACAGCCAACAAAATTTCCGGCAACAATACTTACATAGAACACAAGCACCTCGAGCCAATGTTCAGCCAAGAACGACACCGGAACAGCCATATAATAAAATGCATCCGCAACGCAGTGCGGGAAACCACACATAATGAACAACGGAACACCAAACAACAATGGTAGATTTTTATCTTTTCGGGCAAAAGTCACGGCTGTAGTCATAATAAAACCGCACCCTACAGCCAAAATGCCGCCTTTTAGAGGACCCGTCGCCAACCGACCTTCAAGCAATTTCTGGGCTGTTTCCTGCAGCGGCATCGGACTACAACGCGCAATGAGCGAAACTATAAGGCAACCGACCAAATTTCCCAATAAAATGAGAAACAATGTGCCAACCTCTCCTTTCACAATAAATCCAGCCGTGCCAGTGTAAAGTTTTAATTTATAATGAACGACAGTGAGAAGTCCAAATGCAAACAAAACGGCTCCAATAATGCTTTTTTCAGCCAAATAGCCGAACCCAGCTATTCCAATGCAGATACCAGCTAAAATGGACGATTTTATGATTTGCACCACACTCATTTTGAGACTATTTCACCTCAACCAAAAAATAATTTTTCTTTCCTCTTTGAACCAAAATATAGGCACCGTTCAAAAGATATTCAGACGAGATGCGTACATCAATTGATTCCACTTTCGTTTTATTGACGCTCACGCCACCGCCTTGAATCATCTTGCGCGCTTCACCTTTGCTTGGGAAAATATTCGTTTTTTCAGCCAACAAATCTAGTATAGGCACTCCAGCCTCTATATCGGATTTTGAAACTTGATACAATGGCACGCCCTCGAACACCGAGAGGAACGTTTCCTTGTCGAGTTTTTTTAATGATTCGCCAGTGGCGTTTCCGAACAAAATATTCGATGCCTCAACGGCAGCTTCGTAATCTTCCTTACTATGAACCATTATTGTAACTTCCTGAGCAAGACGTTTTTGCAATACGCGCAAATGAGGAGCTTGTTCATGTTCGGCAATCAACGAGTCAATTTCCTCTTTCGACAACATTGTGAAGATTTTTATATAACGCTTTGCATCCTCGTCGCTTACGTTCATCCAGAACTGATAGAATTTGTATGGCGAAGTGTAACGACGGTCAAGCCAAATATTTCCGCTCTCAGTTTTACCAAATTTACCGCCATCGGCTTTGGTAATCAACGGACAAGTCAACGCAAATGCTTCGGAGCCATTCATACGACGAATTAATTCCGTTCCCGTGGTGATATTACCCCATTGGTCGGAACCGCCCATTTGCAGTTTGCAATTTTTATGTTCATTCAAATACACGAAATCGTAGCCTTGCAACAATTGGTATGTAAATTCCGTGAAACTCATTCCGCTGGAATATTCGCCATTGAACCTTTTTTTCACAGAATCCTTCGCCATCATATAATTAACGGTAATCAATTTACCGACATTGCGGGCGAAATCAAGGAAAGTGTAATCCTTCATCCAGTCATAATTGTTCACCAATTCAGCCGCATTCGGTTCCGTTCCATTAAAATTCAGGAAATGCTCCAATTGTTTTTTGATGCAAGCAACATTGTGGCGAAGCGTTTCCTCGTCAAGCAGATTTCGTTCCGCCGACTTACCCGAAGGGTCGCCAATCATACCTGTGGCACCACC
>DFGI01000002.1 GCA_002371705.1 Bacteroidales bacterium UBA3754 | reverse complement strand
GTTAAGTTTTAAGTGTTAAGTAGCGCCTGCGGCGCGAAGATTGAGGATCGAGGATCGAGGATCGGGAATCGGAGAGAACTCTTTATAATGCACAATTCATAATGCACAATGCATAATTCATAATTCATAACCAACAACTCCTAATAATAACAACTTGTGAATAAGTTACCATAAAATTCTCGCTTTGGCTCATTGCTTTTTTATACTTTTGAATACTAATTCGTTAGTAGATGATACAATTCGAAGAATTTGAACTGAAAAATGGGCTTCGGTTCATTGTGAATATTGACAAAACAACGCCGTTTGTCGCTGTTAACACGCTCTATAACGTTGGTTCGCGGGACGAGAATCCAGAACAGACGGGATTTGCACATCTATTTGAGCATCTGATGTTTGGCGGGTCAAAACACATTCCGTCGTTTGATACGCCGTTACAAAAAGTTGGCGGCGAAAACAATGCGTTCACCACCACCGACATTACAAATTATTATATCACAATTCCGTCAAATAATCTTGAAACGGCATTTTGGCTTGAATCGGATAGAATGTTGGAATTGGCATTCTCACAAAAAAGTTTAGATGTGCAAAAAAACGTTGTGTGTGAGGAATTTAAGCAACGTTACTTAAACCGTCCCTACGGAGATTTGTGGCTACTTGCCCGACCGCTCGCCTACACGGTTCACCCCTATCAGTGGGCAACAATTGGCAAGGAACTCAGCCACATAGAGAACGCCACCATGCAGGATGTGAAATCGTTCTTTTACAGCCATTATGCTCCGAATAATGCTGTTATTTCCATTTCGGGAAATGTATCATTGCGGACGGTGAAACATTTGGCAAAGAAATGGTTCGGCGACATTCCCCGCCGTGACATCACACCGCGCAATCTTCCACAGGAACCCGAACAGACAGAAAAACGTACACTCGCAGTTGAGCGCAACGTACCTGCATCATGTTTATTCAAGGCATTCCACATGTGCGGACAGGCAAATCAGGACTTTTACGCCACCGATTTGATTTCTGACATACTTTCAAACGGAAAATCAGCACGGTTGTACCAAAATTTAGTGGAAAAGCAGAAACTTTTCAGTGAAATCCATGCCTACATCACAGGCGAAATCGACCCAGGATTGTTCATCATTACAGGAAACCTAAATCCTTCTGTATCAATGGAATCAGCCGAAAAAGCAATTTATTCCGAAATACAAAAAATCAAAGAAGGATTTGTGTTTGACTACGAATTGCAAAAAGTGAAAAACAAATTTGAAAGTTCGGCGGTGCTTGATGAGATTGATGTTCTTTCCAAAGCAAAAACCCTTGCCTATTATGCAAATTTGGGAGATATGAATCTTGCCAACAATCGTCTGAAAAAATATGCGGAAGTGTCGCTCGTTGATGTAAAACGCGTGTCAGACAAATTATTTGACGAAAAAAACGATTCAACCGTCTATTATTTAGCAAAACAGTGATTATGCGGAAACTACGAAGAAATAAAGAACCTGAATATAAACTGCTGAAAAAGCTGTCGATTTCAAAGCCCGATGTGATATTTTCCAAAGCGGGATTTCCGATGTATTTGCTGCCGATTCAAGACCAAGAAATTGTGAAAATCGACTTCGTGTTCAATGCTGGCGATTACTATGCAAGCCAAGCATTGGCTTCATTGTCAACACTTTCCATGCTTCAGGAAGGTTCGCTGACACAGACAGCCGAATCAATTGCCGAACGGCTCGATTTTCTTGGCTCGTATCTTTCGTGCAGCACCACAAAGGACAAAGCTGTGATAAGCCTGTGCAGTCTCGAAAAACATTTGGCGGAATCGGTGAAAATCGTTACCGATTTTATACTCCACCCATCGTTTCCCGAAGATAAATTTGCCACTCACCTATCAAAACGAAAGGAACGCTACAAGATTGATATTGAGCGCGTTGAAGTGTTTTCCCAAAAGAAACTCGCACAAGTTTTATTTGGTGGCGAACATCCCTACGGCCGTTCCTGCCACATTGATGATTTTTCCACAATAACAAGAAATGACATCGTTCAGTTTCATACCAACAACTATGTGGCTGAAAATCTGAAGATTGTATTGTGTGGAAACCTAAAGTCAAGCGAGGTGAAAAATATTATCCACTATTTGTCGGAACTTCCAATAAACACTTCAAATAATAGTGTCAATAAGAATGAATATCAAATAGTTAGCGATAGCGAGCACAAACATTTTATTGAAAAAGAAAATGCCGTTCAGTCGTCAATCAACATTGGAAAAATTTTGGTAAACCGTACCCACAAGGATTTTGTGCAGCTTCAAGTGCTTAACACGGTGTTGGGTGGCTACTTCGGCTCGCGTTTGATGAGCAATGTCCGTGAAGACAAGGGTTATACCTATGGTATAGGTTCAGGCATCATTTCCTACGAAAAAAGTGGCTATTTCATCATCACCACACGAGTAGGAAAAGAAGTCGTTCAACCTGCTTTGGATGCAATATATCACGAAATCAAACGTTTACGTACAGAACAGATTCCGCAAGATGAGTTGGATATGGTGAAAACGTATATGTTATCGACGATTGTCCGCAATTTTGACGGTGCGCTGGCAACCAGCGAAATGTTACGGAACACGTTCGACTACAATATTGATTTTTATAAATATTACCAACAATTTTGGAGTCGTGTAAAAAAGATACAAGCAAAAGAATTACAACAACTTGCAAACGATTATTTCAACGAAAACTCTATGTATGAGGTTGTGGTCGGATAATATACAAAAACACATTGTTTCAGCATTGATGTGTGTAACAGTCCTATTCTGCCTTGCGCCGAATTGCCTTGCCGACGACATTGACCCTACCGATATATCCTACGTTTCCGTGAATCCCTACACGAACGAAGTCACCGTGAGTTGGTACAAAAGTGAGTCGGCGAATATTAAATTTACCCGAATTTTGTACATTTATGAAAAATCCACTTTGGTTAAAGGAAATGGCATAGTTGACATTCCTGGAAACGACGACAAAACCTTTGTATTTAAGACAGATACAGTTACGCAGTTCACCTTCGACGCAAATGAAAAACCAATCACTTTGGCGGTTGACGCCTATTCTGAAAATGGCTCCAATAGTACATCGTTGCGAGAATACCACACCACTATGATTGCGTCGGCAAAAACCACTTCATGTCCTTCGATGATAAAAATATCGTGGACAGGCTACTATGGGTTCGAAATTGCCGTTGAAAAATATGAAATCATTGAATCAAGTAATGGCACCGAAACCATTGTAAAAGAATGCAATGCGGACGAAACGACCTGCCTGCTTGAACTCAACGAAACCAAAGACAGAAGTTTCTTTGTCCGTGCCACATTCACTGACTGCCGTGGAAAAAAACAAACATCTACTTCATGTATGTGCGAGGTTTCACAAAAAGCCTACAAATTGCCGGAATACTTAAAGATTGAATCGTTAGATATTGAAAAACAAGACATTACACTAACGTGCCTTTGTGATGTCTCGTCGGATTTTCGCACGTATATTCTATCAAAGGCAATTGGCAACACAAGTGAATTTATTGAGATTGATACTATTACATTGTCTTCGGAAAGTTCAGGCAAACTCATTTATACCGATAAAAACGCATTTGAAAGCGTTCCCGACGTTTCCTATCAAATTTCCGTTTACAACAACTGCGACAGCCTTCTGTTGCGTTCCCAAGCCCATCCATCTTTACTGCAAGTATCTGATTATGACGATGGTAGAATAAATGTTCTTCAATGGAACGAGCAAGGTGAAAATGTGTTGCATTACCGCATTTGGCGTTCCATCAACAATGGTTCCGAGCAAATTATTGCCACAACGAATGATGTGACATACGAAGATGATATTTCCGACATCCGTAACAACTGCGTTTCGCTGTGTTACAGAATTGAAACAATTTATCCTGATGGAGTTTCATCGTTTATGTATAGAGCTTGTGTAGATAAGCAATATAAATTACTGATACCGAACGCAATAAACCCATATAGCGACATTGAGGAAAACAGGATATTCAAACCAAAATACGCCTTTTTAGCTGGCGAATACAAAATGGAGATTTTCAACCGTTTTGGTGGTTGCGTGTTTTCCAGCGATGACATTAATGTTGGTTGGGACGGCACAATTAAAGGTCAAATAGCCCCCACTGGCACGTATCAATACAAAATACAAGTGAATCTGCCGAACGGCGAAGTAATTCTTCGGCACGGTGTGGTGAATTTGTTTTATAAATTAACAGAATAAACCACCCTGTTTTGTAAAGAACGTGCCAACGTGACTTCGTCGGTGTATTCAAGTTCGTCGCCCACCGAAACGCCCCGAGCCAACATACTGATTTTCACAGACGGGAATTCCTGTAACTTCTTGAAAATGTAAAAACTAGTGGTATCACCTTCAGTTGTCACAGGAAGCGCGAAAATCACTTCTTTTATTTCGCCTGTGGCAATTCGTTCCATAAACGACGAAATATTCAAATCCATCGGAGAAATGCCTTCTATGGGCGAAATAACGCCTCCTAACACGTGATACAGTCCTTTGTATTGATTTGTCCGCTCTATCAACAACACGTCTTTTACATTTTCAACCACGCACACTATAGAATTGTCGCGCGACGGATTGGCGCAAATGTCACAAATTTCATTATCGGAAATGGTATGGCATTTTTTACAGAAACGCACCTCGGTTTTCAAACGATAGATGGATTCACTCAAATTTTTTGCAAACGAATCATCTTGACGCAAAATATATAAAGCAAGACGCAACGCATTTTTTTTGCCAATTCCAGGCAACTTACTGATTTCATTAACAGCAAGTTCCAACGATTTTGATGGTAATTGGATATTTTGCATAATTCTATTATTCCGTTAATTGCAAATAGTTTGCGGTTGATTCGTTTGCAAGAAGTTCCATTTGATGAGGCGCGGACAATTCATTGAAACCCGTGATTTTTCCACGGCAATTTTTTGAGCCGCACAAACATGCTTTATTCAACAAACCACTTGTTACGGTTGTTTCCGTTGTGGCATAGTCGAATGTGATTTCCTCGCCTTTGCGTATAGGTTTTATGGAAAGCATAAGTATTTGTGCCACATTTCGTTCCTCATCGTAATTGGCAATAATTTGCGTATTTGGTTCGCAGGAATGGTTTGCAAATGCACCAAAGTCGCCTGGTTCTATATGTTTATCTACGGCAACTTGGATAGATGTTCTGGTTCGTTGGTCTGTAGCAGTGTCTTCGTACAAAAAAATGATAGTATGTTTGGCAATATTGTCCTGCGCTATCAGTGCCTTCTCCCCTTTTAAGAATAAGCTATCACCAATAGCAACCTTTTGATTTTTAATTATATAACAACCCATAATTAAATAATTAGTTAAACAGTCGTGTGCTTTGGTAGAAACCTTTTTGACGAGGATCCTTCCGCATTCTCCACGACAAGAATATTTCGTGGCATCCCGACGAATAGCGGCTTTTGTCGCCAATATTGTAGTCATACGAGTAGCCAATAAAAATCCTGTTTTTCAAAATAATTCCAGCAAGCGCAACCACAGCCTCTTTTGAGCGGTACGACGCCCCCAACCAACACGTATTGAATAAATAAAAATTCGTATTGGCCTCGATTTGCACCATATCGCTTCCATACTTCATCAAAGCAGTAGGTACAATCATCACCTTGCCATTTTGATTGATGCGGCATTGTGCATAACCGTAAAAATGTCGTGGCATATTATTGATTATCAACGAATTGTTTGTAACGTGAGTGGATGATACTCCTATTGTCACTACTTCGTGAATCATAAGATTCAACCCAACATTGAGAGTTGGAATCATATAGCTGTTTTCCGTTCCGATTTCGGGGTCACTTACCGTTTGATTTTGGAACACAAATTCATCTTCGTCGATTGCACGGTTGATGAAACCGCCAGCGAAACCAAGCGTCAGCCGTGATTTTTTGCCAATATTTACGCCATACGAATAATTCACTGTTGCCGTGATTTGGTTTTCAAAACCGATCTTATCGTTCACTACGTGCAATCCCAAGCCACCAATATTTTTCGTTTTTCCGTCAACGCTCAGCGTCTGGAACAGCGGCGAGCCTTCCATTCCAAGCCATTGTTTGCGTGCAAGCAACGAAGCGCGGAAGGTTTCCCCCTCGCCCGTAAACGATGGATTGTAGCTAATTTCGTCGAACATATAATTACTGATGCCAATATCGTTTTGCGCATAGAGCGAAGTGCCCCATAAGATGCAGAAAATCAAAATAATATGTCGAGTTATGCGTCTCACGTTATTTTTTCTCTTTTAGTTGTAATTGTATTACTTCATTGATTGGCAGTCGGTTACCATTTTCGTATGCAACAATGAACGAATTGTAACCTAAATTGTCGATTTCATCTTTCATAAACGAAGCCTCCTGAAATGTGGTAAACATTCCAACCGTGTATTTATACAAGCCGTCAGAATCCTTTGAACAATATGTAGGAACGCCTGGCATATTTTTATTCACTTTTTTAAACAATGTGTTGTTTTTGTTGGTCATAGCGGCAATTTGCACACGGAAATACAAACCATTCTCCTTTGGCTCCTGTTTTCCCGCACGTTCTACCTTTCGAACTGTTTCATTGTGTTCCTCGGCCTTTTTAGCCAACTGAAGTTGTTCGAAATTAATAATAGTGAAAGTTGTCCGTCGATTTGCCTGATGTTCCTCATCCGTGACTGCATTCGGATAAATTGGACTCGTTTCCCCCCAGCCCTTCCACGTAAGCCGGTTCATATCAACGCCTCTGGAATTGAGGAAATCAACCACCGCCTTCGCTCGGTTGTTCGACAAAATCAAATTGTAGATGTCCGAAGCCCGTTCATCGGTGTGGGAATTTACTTGAATGCAGATTTCGGGATTATTGTTGAGCAACGATACTAAATTTTCAAGTTCATCGAGATATTCTGGTCGAAATTCGTATTTGTCAACATCGTAATAAATGTCGTGAATTTCGTATTCTTTATTTTGTTCAATTTTACGCATATCAAAATCCATTTCAAAACCGTGTTTGGAATCCATTATGATGGATTTTGTAACACCTTGGGTACTAATCAGTTTTCCTGTTGGAATAAGATAGTCGTCTTTGTAGGCGAAAATTTTATACTGCTTATCTTTTTCCATTGCCGGATAATGATACACGCCGGACGAATCGGTCACGAGAGTGTCAACAGCCTCTGTTTCAACGTCTTTTATTATCACAATTGCATTAGCGACTGGTTTTGAGAACGACAACACTCGTCCCACCACTTCAATATTCACATCTTTCAACTTAAATAAGTAAATATCGTCGCTTCCCACGCCACCAATTCTATTTGACGAAAATACGCCACAATTTTCCTCCAAATACATTAGGCTAAAGTCGTCGGCGCTGGAATTAAACGGAGGGCGGAGATTGATTGGTTGCGAGAAGTTTTCTCCAACTTTCGGAGCATAATAAATATCCAAACCGCCATAGCCTTGCCGTCCGTTCGACGAAAAATACAAGCCATCATTGTTAGAAACGTATGGAAACATTTCATTTCCCGGCGTATTTATTTGACTTCCTGCATTTTGCGGTTCTCCCCATTCAAACGTAACAGTATCAAGTTTGCAAAACCAAATGTCGGTTCCGCCCATTCCCGCTGGATTATTCGACACAAAATACAGCGTTAATCCATCAGGTGAAATTGCTGGGTGTCCCGAACTATAATCATTTGACTGGTATTTGAATGGTTCTTGCTTTCCCCACGAGTTTTTCGATTCGTTATATTTTGAACAAAATATATTACAGTTTTTCTCCGCGCCATTTTTGCCGTTACATTGCATAAAATACGCCATTCCGTTGTGAGTGTCAAATGTGAAAGAACCTTCGTTATACGAAGAATTGATGCCTCCCTGCAATTTCGTTGGTGGTGCCCATGAATTTTGGTCAATATTGTAATACGTTTCATACAAATCCTCAAAACCTTCTCCCGTGTAGGAATACACAAGGCTATCGGAACCAAAGCGTGATGTGGTGAATACGATTTTGTTGCGGAACGGCGTTGTGGCAAAATCGCTGTTGCGCGTGTTGATTTGCTGCGCGTTGATTATATCATAGATGGATTCCTTAGTTTTGGCAGTATCGGCGAACGTGCAGGCCTTAATGTACGAGCGGATTGTTTCATCGGCGGTGTTCAGTTTCAGTTGCCGCTTAAACATCTCGCGGGCTTGATGATAATCACCAAGCATCATTAACATTTCACCATAGTGTCTGTAAAAAACTTGACTTGAATCACGGTAATTCAATGCATCGGCGGTTTGGTAGAAAGGAATTGCCCGCTCGTAGTTGTTTGCCCGATAATAACATTCCGCTATTTTGAAACTTGCATACGAGGCCAGCATATTGTCACCCTCGCTGCGGGCCTCAGCCAAGGTTTTTTCGTAGTATTCGCGCGCCGTGGCGTATAGATTCTCCTTGTACGCCTTATCCCCTTTCTTTTGGAACTTTGATTGGGAAATCGCCGAGAATGCTATTAAACAGAAGAACAATATGTAAACCAAACGTTTCATTCAGACTTAATTTCTAATCAACATCAATGGACCATTAAAGGTCTTTCCATTAGGCAATGTTATCATATAAAAATACGTTCCTGCGCTCATTTCCTTGCCATTGTACGTGCCATCCCAGCCGCCAAGTCCCTTGTATAATTCTTGTCCCCATCGATTGATGATTATGAGTTCGGTTTCGGGCATCCCATCGAAAAAGATGTCGTTTATGCCATCGCCATTGGGCGTGAACACGTTTGGAATGCGGACTGTTGGCAGCACAAGCAATGATTTTGTGAGCGAATCCTTGCACGCCTCATAGATGTATCCTGTCAGTGTGATATCGTATGTTCCGTCTTCCGCAAACACGTATGGAAACGAATAGTCGGTACCACTATATTGTTCGCCAATCGTCCAACTCCATGTGATTGGTTTATCGTAAGCCGTTGTGTCTATGCGATTTATAAACGAAATATCTTCGAAGATTTCAACCGCATTTTTGTCCATATCAAACTGAATGGACGGGATTTCCAATATGGTAAGACTTTTCTGGGATTCCTCACTGTTTTCGCAGCCATGTTCGTCGGTGACTTTTACACCAACCACATAGGTATTTGCTTCAGCGTTAACCATCAATTTTGGATTTTTTTCATCGGTCGCTGTCAGATAATTGTTTGGCGCACAACTCCACACTTGCGACACATAATCGTTTTGCAACCCCAGAGCAATTTCCGTTCCTTGACAAACAGAATCGTTGCTTGCGGTAATTTCGGGATTTGGCAACGCAAAAACCGTAACTGTTGCTGTTGCCTTGTCGCTTTCGCAATCGTTGGCGGTTTGTGTCACGTAATAGATTTGTGTGCCGGCAGCTGCGGTTGATGGCGTTGGCGCGGTTGGCAAACTATTATTTCCCGAATCGTACCAAGTCAATTTCCCAGTTATATGAGCCAACAAATTCCGCAAATCATACGAAGCCGATTCGTCGCCTAAACAATATTCTTTCGAAATGTTATTGAGCGTTTCAGGAATGCCGTGAACCGTGATTTGGATTGATTCAGGCGATTCCATTTGGCAACCATACGTGCTTACAAAATTATAGGTGATTGTATTGTCATCAAATCCGTTTGCCGTATAAGTTGCTGATTTAACGTCTTCTGTATCAGCAACTACTCCATTTCCCGACCATGTTCCTTGGGCTGGGAACGGACCATTTCCATCATCGCCAGACAGAATGTTTGCCGTCAGATTGAGCGAAGTAAGGTCGCAAATTTCCATATCATCATCATCGGAAATAATTGATACAGTTGGTTTTGCCTGAATTTGCACAAAATTCTGTTTTGTTACGGAATACACACAAGCGTCAACTTCAGTCTGCAAAATAATATCGTATGTGCCAGGTTGAACTGTTTGCGAAATATTCTGTGTGTTGACATACTCCGTATAATTCTTATTTTTGATAGTCCACGTCCACGAATCAATTGGTTTTGGATTTGCAACAGATACATCCGTAAGGTGCAGAATTTCTTCGTCGCATAACAATGTATCACCTTTGAAGTCAGGAGTTACACCATAAATTGTCACCGAATTGCCAACCATTGGTATTTCGCAACCATTTGCATCAATAATTGTCAGCGATGGCGTATAAACATTGCCTTCGTCATATACATAATCGACATTGTCGGTGGTTGTGTTTTGGAATTGTCCATCGCCAAACACCCATGAATATCGCATAACATCTTTTGTGTCAACTGCTTGCATTGATATGGTTGTGTATGTGCAGCCATTTTCAGGTTCTACATTAAAATGACCGACAGGTCCATTTACAGTAATATATTGCGTTCGACTAATTGTATCAGAACAACCAATATTATCTTTTGCAATCAACGTAACATCGTATGAACCAACGTTTTGATATTGCCACAAGGCAGAATCTGGAATTGATTGCAACGTGGATGAATTTTCTCCAAAATCCCATAAATATGTTGCATGTTCGGCTATCGAATGATTTTTAAAAATAACTTTTGCTGGTGGACAATCAAACATAGTTTTATTATCAACCGCTACAAAATCCGCTTGTGGATAACGCAACACAATGGTTTTCTTTATATTATCAACGCAATTATTCTTGTCGGTTGCCGTAAGTTTCACAGTAAATTCAGAGGCTTCATTCACCGAATACTTATGCGAAGCAGTTGTGGATTGGTTGCCGTCGCCCCACGTCCACACATAGTTCAAACCTTCCCCATCTGATTGATTTTCAGCCTGTAACTCATCATAATAACAAATAGCTTCAGGAATCGAAAAATCAGCTGTCGGGAATGTCGCTGTTACGGCAATTGGTTCTGATTTTGAAGAACAGCCGAGTTTATCGACCACTTCTAATGACGGGCTATACGAGCCTTTTTTATACGTATGCGCGGGCGATTCGTTTGCCTTGGTTGTATCAACCCTTCCATCATCATACGACCAAATATATTTGTCAATTTTCAACGAGCCTTCAGCTTGCGCAGTTGCCGAAAATTGCACTGACAAATCGGCGCATCCAGTTGTTTTATCAGCCGAAAATGATTGGATTGTCGGATTGGAATACACCCGAACGACATTGGAAATCACTTCTGATTTTTCACACCCCGTTGAAGAGACAATTTTTAGTTCAACATTGTATGTCCCCGCATTCTCAAACGTATGTGTAATCACATCGGTATCAACCATTTCTGCCTCTGTTCCGTCATTAAATGTCCACGTGCGGCTTGCCACTGTTCCTGCCCCCGATTCCAACAAACTTGCATCGGTGAACTGCACCGACTCACCCTGACATATTTCTGTAACATTTTGTTCCATCGCAATCGTAATTCCCGATGTGTTCAACGGAATTGTAATTGCATCCTCGCAAGTGCCATTGTATGTGGTAAGCGTTACGCTATACGTGTCAGGCGTTGTATATTCGTGCGTCACAATGTTTGTTTCCGCATCAGCTTCTATCACCGTGCTGGTACTCAAATCCGTCACTTTCCAATGACCTTCTATGCCATTCGGTTCCACTTTCAATCTTGTACCATCGCCAAAATTCCATTCAAACGATTCCGCGCCTTCCGACAATGCTGGGTCAAACGTCATTGTGCTTGGAAATGAACAAATTGCAGTAGGCGAATATGTGAAATTTGCAGTAGGAGGCTTCACTGTCACTGCCTTTGAACCAAATTTTGTAGATGGACAATAATAATTATACGGCACATACAAAACGCTATAACTTCCTGATTCAGGGAATATTATGGTTATATCAGTTGTAGTAACCGTTGTGTCTATTCTAATCGTAGAGTTTTTCTTGGAAAATACCCATTTCCACTCCGTAACATCGGGAGACGGTTGTGCCTTAAACAGAACTTCCACATTTGGACAAAACTGAAATTCCGAAGGTGACATTATTTTTGCCACAATATTACTTACATCGCCGATTTTCAACACGTTAGTCTTTGTTCCGACACACCCAAACTCATCAGTCACCGTAATTTTAATAGGATATTCACCACCTTTATTATATTGTATAACAGAGGTGGTATTTGAAGTTTCCACGCTTCGGTCATACAAATATTCCCATTCAGTGTTTGTAATATTCACAAGCGATGTGCTGATGTCGGTAATGGTAATGTCGGCGTTTACGCAAAAATGCGGTGACGCATATTTGTCGGACATTGTGAAATCAGCTACCGGATTCGTTTTTGTAATAAATTGTTCAATTGTTTTCTGTCCACTACATCCGTGAGAATCAACAAGTTTGAGCGTCACATCATACAAACCGCCCTCGGTATAAGTATGGGTTGGCGATTCGTCGAATGACGTTGTTCCATCACCAAAATCCCACATATACGACACAGCTTCCGGCGCTGTGAACGTCACGTGCATCTCCGTTCCGTCGTCGCAACTATGACGATTATCGGCGGTAAAATTCATATCGGGAATTGGACGGACATAAATGGTTTTGGTTGTTGTGCGCGAACAACCATTTTCGCCATACATTGTCAGCTGAATCGGCACATTCCCCGATTTCTTATAAATATGGGTTACAGACACTTCCTCGTCGGTGAGAATTTCGCCATCTCCGAAATTCCAATCGCACGATACGATAGGAATGCTCGCTGTGGCAGACATTGATGCTATTTCGCCATAACAAATTGTGTCGGAAATGTTTATCTGTGCCGTATGTGCATTTACCTGTATAAAGTTTTCGAACGTTTTTTTCGTCGGGCAACCTGAATTTGCCGTTGCCGTTAAACTCACCGAGTACATTCCATCCTGCGAATACGTGTGGTTTGGTGACTTTTCCGATGAAACAGCGCCGTCTCCAAATTCCCACAAATATTCCACCACATCGTCGTCGTCGCAAGTTGACGAAAATTCTGCCGTAAGCGGAGCACTACAAAGTTTCGTCACAGGAGAACTTATCGAAAAGTTCATTTCATCTGTCACATGCACATAACCATTCTTCACTTTTTCCGCACTACACCCATTCGCATCAACCACCGACAAACTTACGCTGTAGTCGCCTTCGGTCAAATAAGAGTGGACAGGATTCGCAAGTTTCGACACTCCAGCGTCACCAAAATGCCATTCGTACCCCACTATGTCAAAATCCGAATGGGATTTGTCGGTAAAAACCGCATCGGAATTCACACAACCAGAAAATGATGTCAATTCAAAATCAACCTCAGGCTCGGAATAAATGGTAATCTGTTCCGATTTCACGTCGAATACGTCGCCTTTCCATACTTGAAGAGTAATCGTGTATGTACCAGGTAAATACGTGAATTTATATGATTTCGAGCGAATTTCGTTTTTGATAACGCCATTACCAAAATTCCATACCCATTTTTCGGGAGAACCAGACGATTGATCGTCAATTTCGATGACAGTGCTGCCACAACCGCTCGTGGCAGAAACCGTAAACGACGCCGAAATCTGTGCTTTCGCAATAACAGTCGCAACACACAGCACCAACGTGCAAAGCCCCATTTTCAGTCGATATGGCAAAAATCTTGTCATTCGTCAATACTCATTTCTCAATTTGGAAAAATAGTTAAATTCTACATATCAACAACGTCCAAATTTGAATATTTTTATACAAGTTATCTACATTTTTATTTGTTTTCCGTATTTTCGTTTTTTGAAAATTCAAAATATGATTTCTATTTTGATTCCGATATACAACATTTCCGTTTGTGAACTTGTCCATTGTGTTCACAAACAAGCCGTTGCATTAAACATACCATTTGAAGTCATTCTTATTGACGATAATTCCGAACAACAATGGAAAGAAACAAATAAACAATTATCATCATTGCAGAATGTTGAATACAAAGAACTTACAGAAAATATTGGGCGTGCCAAAATCAGAAATCTATTGGCTGATACGGCACAATACTCCTATTTGTTGTTTTTGGATTCCGATGTAAAAATTTATTCCGAACAATTTCTACAAACGTATATTACTCATTGTCAACCGAATAGCGTGGTTTATGGAGGAATGCTGTATGACTCAACGCCACCATCGCCACAACAGCG
>DFGI01000097.1 GCA_002371705.1 Bacteroidales bacterium UBA3754 | reverse complement strand
GCAAGGCAGAGGTTCGAGGGCAGTGTCCACGGCGTTGTCGTCCATGCGAGGAAATACAAATCTGTCGTAACGTCTTTGTAAAGCCATTCGCTCGCCTCGTTGCGGATTGCCTTGAATTGTCCGACACAAGTCGTATCTTTTACATCACGGTAACAGCCCGGCTGATTCAACTCATGCGAACTCAATCCCGTTCCTGCCGCTGGAGAATATGGCTGAATTGTGTAGCCTTTGTACAATAAACCTTTCTTGTACAATTCCTTGAGCAGATACCACAATGTTTCAATGTACTTGTTATCGTATGTGATATACGGATTCTTCATATCAACCCAGTACCCCATGCGTTGCGTAAGGTTTTCCCACTGGCTTGTGTATTTCATTACATTGCTTCTGCAAGCCTTGTTGTATTCGTCCACGCTGATTTTTGTGCCGATGTCTTCTTTGGTGATGCCCAATTCCTTCTCAACACCAAGTTCCACGGGCAATCCGTGTGTGTCCCAACCAGCCTTGCGGTGCACTTGGAATCCCTGCATGGTTTTGTAACGGCAAACGGAATCCTTAATGGTCCGCGCCATCACGTGGTGGATACCTGGCAGACCATTAGCTGATGGAGGTCCTTCAAAAAACACAAATGATTTATGTCCTTCACGAGTTGACACACTCTTTGTAAATGTGTCATTTTCAAGCCATTTCTGTAGAACATCTTTATTAACCTGCGAGAGGTTTAATTCGGAATATTCTGTAAATTTCTCACTCATTATTAAAAAACGTTTTTTATGCGGGCAAATATACTTTTATTTTAAAAGGATTGCACGTCTGCGTTTCTAAACTTATTAAAAAAAGCACGGAAAGTTGTTGATAAGTTTTTATTGGCTTATATTTTGAAAATTTAGTACATTGCGTTTATAATTTATAAAACAATGAAAGTTCTTTTAGTAAATGTAAGTCCGCATAAGCAGGGCAATACATTCACGGCGTTGAATGAAATCGCAAAACAGTTGCAGTTGAATGGTGTGGATGCGGAAATAATGTGGGTTGGTACGAAACCTGTACGTAGTTGTATTGCTTGCAATCAGTGTCGAGTTAAGGGATTGGGGCGATGTGTGTTCGATGATGATATTTGTAATCTTGTTTCAGAAAAAATGGCTTCAAGCGACGCGTTCATAATTGGTTCTCCTGTGTATTACGGACAGCCTTCGGGTGCGGCATTGTCGCTTATGCAACGGTTGTTTTATTCGGCGGGAGGTTTGTTCCAAAACAAACCAGCTGCGAGTGTGGCTGTATGTCGTCGCGGTGGCGCTTCAGCGGCTTTTCAGACAATGAACATCGCTTTCCAGATGATGAATATGCCTGTTGTGAGCAGTCAGTATTGGAATATAGCCTACGGTCGTGAAGCTGGAGAAGCGGCTCTCGATGTCGAGGGTATGCAGACAATGCGCACGTTGGCGAACAATATGGCTTTTTTGCTCAAAAAAATTCATGCCGATGGTCAGCCTGATTATCCAGAACGAGAAAAATGGAATCCTATGAGTTTTATTCGGTAATTGAAAATTTTCCTCTGATTCTATGTAGATGTTTATTTTTATTTATTTTTGCCTAGAATAAAATGGTCATTGAGTTATGAATCGCAAGGTTAGTATGATAGGCAGGCATCTGATTCGCATCAAGGTTCTGCAAACATTATATGCGTACAAAAAAGCGGAAGAACCTGATTTTCAGGTGTTCTACAAGGAATTAGAATTCAGTTTCAAAAAATCATACGAACAATATCTGATGTTTTTCTTGCTCCTTATGGAGTTGAAAAGCTATTCCGAACGGAGAATTTCGCAGATTCAAGAACGACAAATCAAAGATGAGGCGGCGTGGCAACGCCTGCAAAGATTGGCGGCAAACCGTGTGTTGGCGCAGTTGGAAAACAATTCCGAACTATCGTCGCTTATTTTGAATGAAAAAATTTCAATCGAAAATTATAGGGCTGCATTCAAGGTAATTTTCAATACGGTGGTCGGTTCCGAATTGTACGGCGACTATATTGCCGGTGAAGACAGCTATGCCGCCGATAAGAACTTTGTGCGCACAGTGTTGCTGAATATTGTTGCCGAAACAGAATCGTTGTTTGATTCGTTTGAGGAACATTCAATTTTCTGGAACGATGATGTTGACAATGTGATTTCGATGGTTGACAAAACTTTGAAAAACTTCGACGAGAAAATTGACGGCGGAGCGGAGTTGCTTCCAATGTTCGCCGACGCGGCAACACACGATTTCGGCTATACTTTGTTCACGAAAGCCGTTTCGTTATGGGACGAAATAAACCCGTACATTGATAAAAGCCTTACTAACTGGAAACAGGAACGTGTGGCAGAAATGGACATTATAATAATGCAGTTGGGAATCACCGAAATGATGGTGTTCCCCGAAATTCCAATTCCTGTTTCGATGAACGAATACATTGAGCTTGCAAAATGGTACAGCACGCAAAACAGCGGTCAGTTTGTGAACGGAATAATGTATAAAGTTATTGAGGAACTTAAAAAAGAAGGAAAAATAAAGAAAATAGGTCGGGGATTAATTGAAAAACAATGAAACACTTTGGATTTTTGATAGTGGTTTGTGGTATGTTGATGTTCGCAAGTGCTTGTCATTCAGGTGAAAAAGCAACAACGAAAATGGTTGCCGATACCGTTACGTCAATAGAATTTGAACATAAAAACTATTCGTTTGGGGCGATTCCCAAAGGACAAATTGTGGAGCATACGTACTTTTTCAAGAATACAGGCAACGTTGACTTGATAATTGATGAAGTAGATCCATCGTGCGGCTGCACCACGCCAGAATGGACCAAAGAGCCTGTAAAACCAGGCGAGAGAGGGAAAATCCGTGTGAAGTTCGACACGCAACATCAAAGTTATGGTAACAAAACCAAGCAAGTCGCTGTGTATTCCAACACGGTTCCGTCGCGGAATTTGTTGCAATTTACGGCACAGGTCGTCGAAGAATAGATTTTTTCCTGAAGTTGGTCTATATCAATTGGCTATTTTGAAGAATACATTACATTTGTAAAAAAATAAAAAATACAGAGATATGATAGAAACATTATTACAAGCAGATCCTGCGGCACAAGGTGGTGGAATGGGCAGTTTGTTGCTCTTAGTCGGAATCATGGTGATTTTTTTCATTTTTATGATTCGTCCGCAGATGAAAAAACAAAAAGAAGAACAGAAATTCCGTGATGGTTTACAGAAAGGTGATTCTGTGGTGACAATCGGTGGTTTGTATGGCAAAATCGTCGAAATTAAAGGCGACAATACGGTTTTGTTGGAAATCGCAAAGGATGTTGTCATAAAAATCAGTAAATCAGCGTTGTTAAAAGACCAAGCAGCGTTGTCGGAACAACAGAAATAATTGATTTTTGAATTTTATGCCGAAAAGGTTGGTGGTAATTCATCAACCTTTTTTATTTTTACAAGGTGAAAACAAATTTGAAACATAGTCCGTTAAAACTAACCTTTTGGAAAGGCATGAGGGATTATGTGCCGTTTATTATCTGCGCGTTTTGCTCTGCGGCATTATGGATTACGCGCGAAATGGGCAAAACCTACGAAGAACGGCTTACAATTCCGATTACATATAATAATGTACCGAAGTCGTTGGTGCTTGTTTCTGAGTTTCCCGACAATTTAATGGTGTCGGTTGAGGCGACGGGGTGGGGTATTCTTACTCATTATTTGTTTGGCGTTGACGAACTTACACTGGATATTTCTAAAATAGTAGGCTCGAATTATTCGCACATCAGCACCAAAGACCCTATGGTGCTTTCCGCCTTGGGCGTGCAGTTGAAAGTTCTTGATGTGTATCCGTCGGAAATTCATTTTAGTTTCGAAAAAGTGAATTTTAAGAAAGTCCCTGTTAAAACTTCGCTTGCACTGTCGTTTGCACAACAATATGAATTAGAAGGCGATGTGCTTGTGGAACCCGATACAATAGTGGTGTTTGGAGCGAAACAAACTATTGATACAATTCAATGTGTGTATGCAAATCTATTGGAAAAAAAGAAGTTACGTGAATCGTTTTCAGAAAGTGTGGAACTTGCTCCGATGAAAAATGTGGAATATAGCAACGATGTAGTCACAATTTCCGGACAAGTTGAAAAATTTACGGAACAAACCATTTCGATTCCGATTAAATTAATGAACGTGCCAAGCGGTAAGGTGATTGATTTGATGACGGAAAAAGTTTCTATTACTTTTTTGATTGGAATGAGTAAAGTGCAAAATTATTATCCGACTGATTTTGAGGCGATTGTTGATTTTGAAAAAATCGCTTCGAATGGCTCTGTGCCAATTGAAATTGTGCGCTATCCGAAATTTGTCCGTATTGTTAACCAAAATCCTATAAGCGACGGGGTTATAACGAATTACACAGAATGAACTACATTGCACTTACTGGCGGTATAGGTAGCGGTAAAAGCGTGGTGGCACGAATTTTTGAGTGCCTGGGCGTTCCTGTTTATGATAGCGACAGCCGTGCTAAAGTGTTGATGAACAATGATAAAGAAATCATATCCGCTTTATGTGGTTTGGTTGGCAACGATGTGTATAAAGATTCCTGTTTGCAAAAAGATGTGCTTGCCCAAGCAATATTTTCGGATTCAGATTTGTGCCAACAAGTAAACGAAATTGTGCATCCTCGTGTGTGGAATGACTACAAAATATGGAGCGATTCTCATAAATTTCCATTTTCGATTATGGAAACGGCGTTGCTGTACGAAACAGATTTGTACAAAAATTTCAACAAAATCATAGCTGTTGTCGCTTCCGACCAAATCCGCGTTCAACGTGTTATGAAACGGAATAAATGTTCTGCGAATGACGTTATGAATCGAATTAAAAAACAATCTTCGCTTAATATGGCGGTGCAGAATGCTGATTTTATTATAGAAAATAATGATACCTTTGTAATTCCTCAGGTACTTGAGGTGTATAACACAATTTTATCGAAATAAATGGCACGTTGGGGTAGAATCATAGGAGCGGGAATTGGATTTGCTACGGGGGGAATCATTGGCGCATTGATTGGCGGTGCGATTGGCTCACTGTTCGATATCGACGGACGCAATAATTTGTCGGGCTACGAAAACGACACTTCGTTCCAACAACAACGTATGTCGCAGAACGATTTCTATAGCTCTCTGCTTGTGTTGCTCGCCGCTGTGATGAAAGCTGATGGAGTTGTGAAGAAATCGGAGCTTGATTTCGTGAAAAACTATTTGTTGCGCTCGTTTGGCGAAGCTAAGGCTACGCAAATGTTACACGTGCTCCGTGAAATTCTGAAAAAGGATATTCCTGTTGGGCAGGTTTGCTTGCAAATCCGTCAGAATATGCAATATGCGTCGCGGTTGGAATTACTTCATTTGTTGTACCATATCGCTCAAGCAGATGGGATGATTGAGGAATCCGAAGTGCGGGTTATTTCGCAGATAGCGAATGGGTTAGGAATTTCATCTGCAGATTCGCAGTCAATTCGTGCAACTTTCTTCGACGATTTGGAAAGTGCCTATAAAGTGCTGGAAATCAGTTCTTCGGCAACCGATGAGGAAGTAAAGAAAGCTTATAAAAAAATGGCGGTGAAATATCATCCCGACAAAGTGAGCCATCTGGGCGAGGATGTGCAGAAATCGGCGACGGAAAAATTCAAAAAAATAAATGAAGCCTACGAGCGAATAAAAAAACAACGAAATCTTAATTAATCATTATAAACAATAGTAATATGTTAAAAGACATTCTATCAATTTCAGGGCATTCAGGTTTGTTTAAACTTGTAGCCCAGTCAACAAAAAGCATTATTGTCGAGTCGTTGGAAACGCATCAAAAAATGCCAGTGTATTACACAAACAAAGTGAGCGCATTGGAAGACATCGCTATTTTCACGGAAGATGAGGAAATTCCATTGGAACAGATTTTTGAGAAAATCTACAAAATGGAGAATAAACAGAAATCTACTGTGAATGAAAAATCTTCGAACGACGAAATTAAGGATTATTTCGGCGACATTCTTCCTGACTACGACAAAGAACGTGTGTATGTTTCGGATATGAAGAAAGTTTTGAAATGGTATAATATTCTGTTGTCGCAGAATATTCTGAATTTCGATGAAAAAAAGAACGAAGAGAAAAAAGCGGCAAAAACAGACGAAAAATCCGAGGCTAAAGAAGAAACAAAAGAACTAAAAAAGGCTTCAGCAAAGAAAACCACAAAAACAGCTGAACCAAAATCTGAGGCTAAACCGAAAAAAACAGCGACAAAAAAGGCGGCGAAGAAAGATGAATAGTTTGTTGGAACAAGCGAAACAAAAGCGTTCTTTCGTTTCATCAGAACTGCAAATTCGCGCGTGGGACGACATTCGTCCATACTTCGAGCGGTTGTTGGCGTTCAATATTGATTCTGACGCGGCAATGAAACAGTTTCTTGCCGACAGAAGCGAGTTGGAGGCTGTGCTTGAGGAAGATATGTCGTGGCGTTACATAAAAATGACTTGCGACACAACCAATGAATCGTTGCGCGATTCGTTCAATGTGTTCGTGACTGAAATCGACCCTGAAATCCAGAAACAGTCAAATCTTTTGGATAAAAAGTGTTTGGAAAGCCCATTTTTCCAGAATCTATCAGGTGACTACGGTATTATGAAACGTGCTATGCAGCAACGCGAAGCGTTGTTCCGTGAGGAAAACGTTCCGCTGATTGCTGAATTGCAGACAATGGAGCAGGAGTATGGTAACATTACTTCGCAAATGACTGTTGAATACGAAGGTACAAAAACAATGCAACAAGCGGCTGTATATCTGAAAAATACAGATCGCTCAGTTCGGGAAACGGTGTTTAATTTAATGCAAAATCGTCGATTACAAGATGAGAAAGTGCTGAACGAGAATCTGTCGGCAATGATTGCGAAACGCCATCAGGTAGCGCTCAACGCTGGATTTTCGAACTTCCGCGATTATACATTCAAGAGTTTGTGCCGCTTCGATTACACGAAAGAAGATTGTTTTGCTTTCTATTCTGCTATACAAAAGTCTGTGCCACCGATTTTATCGGAACTCCATAAGGAACGTAAGGCAAAACTCCATTTGGATTCGTTGCGCCCGTGGGATGTGGATGTTGACCCAGAACAAAAAGCGCCACTCCGTCCGTTTCGTGACACAAAGGATTTTGTGGAAAAAACAATTGCTTGTTTTTCTGAGATAAAACCGTTCTATGGACAATGTCTGAAACTGCTTGCGGATAATGGCTATTGGGACTTGGAATCGCGCATTGGTAAAGCTCCGGGCGGATACAATAATCCTCTGTATGAAAGCAATGTCCCGTTTATTTTTATGAACGCTGCAGGTACGTTGCACGATGTTGAGACGCTTGTACACGAAGGTGGTCACGCCATTCATTCGATTGTTTCGGCGGAATTGCCATTAGTGGAATTTAAGGATTTGCCTTCGGAAGTTGCGGAATTGGCTTCAATGAGTATGGAATTGATTTCTATGGAGCACTGGAACGTGTTTTTTGCCGACGATGATGATTTGCGACGTGCGAAAAAAGCACAGCTTGAAAATGTGCTGAGCGTACTCCCGTGGATTGCTATTGTTGACAAATTCCAACATTGGCTCTACGAAAATCCAACTCATACCGCCGAACAACGTGAGGCTGAATGGCTGAGAATTGTTGCTTTGTTCGATGGTGAAAATGGTGTTGATTGGAGTGGTTTGGAACATATTCGTAAATGCCAGTGGCAAAAACAGTTACATATTTACGAGGTACCGTTCTATTATATTGAATATGGTTTTGCGCAATTGGGCGCAATTGCAATGTGGAAGCAGTATAAAGAAGATCCTGAACGTGCGTTGGAACATTACGAGGCGTTTATGAAACTTGGTTACACAAAATCAATCCCCGAAATTTATGAAGCGGCGGGAATAGCATTCTCGTTTTCGTATGAATACGTGAAAAAACTCGCTGATTTTGTTTATGATGAAATTAAGAAATTGGGATGATTGTGTAAACAAATCGTTGAAATACAATAAATTTGCACTCGGATAGATATGGGGCATAATAAGATATATAGTATTTGTTTCTTTTTATTTGCTTGCCAAATGGCATTTGGTCAGGTGAATTTCTTCACAAACGATGATACGGATTCGTTGGCGACAGGCTTTTATCAGCGGGGAAAGAAAATCACCGTGTTGGCGGCTGCGAATTATCCTACCATGCAGTTTGGCGTAGCTTTTTTTATTCACAACAACGAAAACAAGGCTTCGTATTATGTTGAATGTAAGACGAATGGAAGCCGCCGTGCGACTATATCCGGTGTTGAATGCCATGGTGAAGGTACGCGCGAAAAAGAAATCGCTTTTACAGCAACCTCATTCAATGTGGGATTGGGCAGAGGCATTACAAAAAATTGGTTTTTGTACGCAGGCGTGGGCGTGGTGCTAAAAACAACCAATTACGAAAACGAAGTGGAGGACAATTACCGCTATACGGTTCCATACAACGATGTGTGGCTCAATATTCCGCTTGGTGCTATGTATGTAATCGATAAGAATTTCTCGATTGCCATTGGGACGGAATTGTATGATAGATGTATTAATGTTGGCTTTGGATATACTTGGTAATGAATATGTTACGAAAAATCATCCTGTTGCTTTTGTCGGTGCTTTGTAGTATTAGTTTATTTGCAAAAAAAGGCTCTAATCCGTATCCTAAATTTGCTCGTGCAGATAGTTTGCATGGAACGATAGCCCCGTCGCGTGCTTGTTATGATGTGCGTTTCTACGATATTTCCGTTGATGTGTTCCCAGAAACAAAATCTATTCTTGGCGAAGTATCAATAGATTTTTTGTATGTGGATTCTACGCAAAAAGTCATGCAGATTGATTTGTCGTCAAAATTGGAGATAAACGACATTGCCATTGATGGCGTAAGAATTGAAAACTTTACTCGGGAATATAACGGCGTGTTTATCAAGCTTCCTGAAAATTTTTCTGTTGACAAGGAACATCGTCTTACGTGTTGGTATAGAGGCAATCCAATAGAAGCCGTGCGCCCGCCGTGGGAGGGGGGGATGGTGTGGAAAACATCGCCGTCGGGAAAACCGTGGTGCGGCGTGACGTGCGAAACACTTGGCGCAAGTTGCTGGATTCCGTGCAAAGACCATTTGTCGGACGAACCCGAACGGGGAATGAAAATGCGGATTTCCGCACCAGCAGGCTTGACGGTGGTTTCAAACGGTTCGTTGGTTTCGCATGAAAGTGGTGAAAATCGGGAAATATGGACGTGGCAGACGAATTACCCCATCAATTCCTATAATATGACATTCTACATAGGCGATTTTATCCACTTTGGCGAAGAATATCAGGGAATTGAAGCGAAATTTCCGTTGAATTACTATGTGTTGGCAGAAGACGAGGAAAAAGCGCGGGTTTCGTTTGAACAGGCAAAAGAGGTGATCGCTTTTTACGAAGACGTGTATGGTCCATATCCATGGGCAAACGAAGGCTACAAATTGATAGAAAGTCCTTACGAAGGCATGGAACATCAGACGGCGATAGCATACGGAAATGGTTTTAAAAACTTCAAAGGTTTGCCGATGGATTACATTATTGTCCACGAAACGGCTCACGAGTGGTGGGGCAACTCCATTACTGTTGATGATTATGCAGATGTGTTTATTCACGAAGGTTTTGCCATGTATTCCGAGTTTTTATATGTGGAACGAAAATTTGGTCAGGACACGGCACAAATGTATGCCGATATGTGGCAACGTACTATTAGCAACATCCGTCCGGTTGTCGGTCCCCGCGATGTGAATTTCTGGGATTATCACGATATTGACCCGTATGTAAAAGGCGCTTGGTGCCTGAAAGGATTACGTTATTTGTTGGACAACGATACCTTGTTTTTTGACATAGTCAAATCTTATTATCAATCTCGTAAATACACAATTGTCACGGTGAAAGATTTCACTGATTTTGTGAACGAAAAAACAGGAAAGGATTATTCGTGGTATTTCAACCACTATTTGTATCGGGCGGAAGCTCCTACATTGGAATTTTCAATTATTCCAAATGAAAAAATACATAAATACAAATATCCAATAAAAAATATGGCTTCCAATATAGATGACAATTTAGGAAACGATTTAATGTACTTATATTGTAGGTGGAAAAATGTAGATGACAATTTTGCCATACCATTTGTGATTTTCAATGCGTCGGATAAGACAGAATCGAAATTATTGCCTATTACAAACCAAGGCGTTGTTTTCGCTCTTGATAATAAAGTCTGGTCGTGGAATCAGGATTTTTATTTTAAATGGAAACAGTTGAAGAAGGTTAAGAAAAAAGATAAATAACAATAAACAATGGAACAAAAAACTATAATACCACGCGATGTGGTTGATAAGGCGATAGCCGCAAATGGCATCAAAGACGTGTCGAAAGCGTCGATTCGTCAGATTGTAAAGATTGTACGCGATATTGAAGAGGAAACGGGTATTGAATACGTGAAAATGGAAATGGGCGTGCCTGGATTGGCTCCAGCCGAGGTGGGAGTGAAGGCTGAAATTGAAGCTTTGAAAAACGGTTGTGCATCGATTTATCCGCCAATAGAAGGTATGCCTGAATTGAAAAAGGAAATGGCTCGTTTTGTAAAGAATTTCCTTGATATTGATGTGAATCAAGAATGTTGCGTACCGACCGTAGGCTCTATGCAGGCAAGCTTCGCCGCATTTTTAACGGCAGGCCGCCGCGACGCAAAAAAGACAAAAACATTATTCATAGACCCAGGTTTCCCTGTGCAAAAACAGCAGTTGAAAATCATGGGCTTGCCGTTCGAAACGTTTGATGTGTACAAATTCCGTGGCGAAGCGTTGCGTGACAAACTTGAGTCGTACTGCAAAAATGGCGATATCGCCACTATCGTGTATTCCAGCCCGAACAATCCTTCGTGGATTTCGTTCACCGACGTGGAATTGCGGATTATTGCCAACATTGTGAACAAATACGATATTGTTGTCGTTGAAGATTTGGCTTATTTCGCCATGGATTTCCGTAAAGACTACGGTCAGCCTGGTGTCCCGCCGTTCCAACCGACAATTGCAAAATACACCGACAATTATATATTGTTGATTTCGGCTTCGAAGGCGTTCAGTTATGCTGGTCAGCGAATTGCTTCGTTGGTGATTTCCAATGCGTTGTATATGAAGAAATTCCCTGATTTACTTCGCTTCTATGCGCAAGAAGAATTGGGTAGGGCAATGATTTACGGTGCGGTGTATGCCTTGACTTCGGGAACGGCGTATTCAGCCCAATATGCGTTCACGGCTATTTTGAAGGCAGCAAACGACGGCACCTACAATTTCCGTAACGATATTCTTGAATATGGCCGTCGTGCAAAACAGGCTAAGGATATTTTTACGCAAAATGGTTTTGAAATTGTGTACGACAAGGATATGGACAATCCTGTGGGCGACGGATTCTATTTCACTGTGGGCTATCCAGGAATGACTGGCGGCGAGTTGCTGGCTGAATTGCTGTATTATGGCATCAGTGCAATCACGCTTGACATTACTGGCAGCGAGCGACAAGGCTTGCGTGCCTGCACTTCACAAATGTCGCAACATAAGATTGATTTGTTGAAAGACCGCGCTAAATTATTCAACGAAAATCACAAATAAATGTGGCTTGTAATTTCGTAGAAAAAAAGTATATTTGACAAATAAAAAATTTAATACAATGGCGAGTAAAAGAGATTTTAAAAAAGATGTTGATGCAGTTTTCGCAACTGTAATTGAAGAATGTATGTTTACAGGTGATTTCTTCCCTGAAAAATCAGAAATGGTTGAAAAATTAATCGATGAAGCTATTGCTCTCTACAACGACACCCGTTTTGCTGTGAAACTTGACGAAAAAATGTCGTGTAAAGCGTTTTATAATGGTTTGATTACGAACTATGTTGCTAAAATGAGCGATATTCTTACAAAATTGAATGACGCTCAAAAATAGTTTCGTTTCTTGATTTTGAATGTATAAACGTAGGGGCAAGTGATTGATTCATTTGCCCCTACGTTTTTTTTAGAATTTCGCAATTAAAGGAATTATTCGTTCCGCAAATGGTTTTTGCGAAACCCGTATTGCTGGACAAAGTTGCTGGCGTTTGAATTCGCATCGTTTCACCATTTTGATTGTTTTTGCAACAATTTCTTTGTCAAATCCCATCTTACAAATTTCAACTTCACTTTTTCCATTTTCTATGTACTGCAACAATATTGCATCTAAGGTGTTGTAGTCGGGAAGCGAATCAGAGTCTTGTTGATTTGGATGAAGTTCCGCTGAAGGGGGTTTTATGATAGTATGTTCGGGAATTATTTCCGTATTTCTGTTTATGTAGCGTGCTAATTTAAATACGTCGGTTTTATATACATCGCCAATAACCGAAAGACTTCCGTTTGTGTCGCCGTATAGTGTGCCATAACCTACAGCCGCTTCGCTCTTGTTTGAAGTGTTGAGAAGTATATTTCCCAATTTGTTGCTCAACGTCATAAGCAAAGTACCTCGGATTCGTGCCTGCAAGTTTTCTTCGGCAACGGAGAATGGCAAATCTTTGAAAATTGGTGATAAAGCTGTCAATGCTTCGGTATAGATTGATTTTATTGGTACAATGTCGTATTGCACGCCAAGATTTTTCGCCAAACCTTCGGCATCGGTTATAGAATGCGATGTGGAAAATTCCGATGGCAACAGCAAAACTCTAATGTTCTCACTACCAATTGCTTCCGCAGCAAGCGCAAGTACCACGGCAGAATCGATTCCGCCCGAAAGTCCGAGTGTGGCGGTCTTGAATCCGTTTTTCTCAAAATAATCACGAATACCAAGAACCAATGCATCGTGGAGCAGTGCTATGTCGCTTGGTTTCTCCTGTTTAATCGGTTCGTAGGTTTTGTCGGTGTCGTAAATGGCGAATCCATCCGCAAAATAGGGGAGTTCTATGATTGTTTCGCCTTTCGCGTTGCGAACCCACGAATGTCCTTTGTAGAGAACCTCGGTGTTTCCTCCGTATTGACTTACGGAAATTACAGGAAATGAGGTGTTTGCAAATTGCTTGCATTCGCATTTGCTTTCATGTTTATACTGTTTCTCGCAGATGTTGATGCACAAAGAAACGCCTTCGGTGATTGGTTCATCGTTGCCCACGCAAACGGCAATTTTTTGTTTTTTCCATTCAAACACGTTTTTCTCATTGTCTGTCTTAAAATATTTTGACTCCAAATGCGACAGATTTTTCTTATTGAATCTTCGTGTTATTATGCCGTTTTCTATCAATATTGCGGAATTATATACTTTTGTTTCGTTTTCATCTTCGCAATATGTTGGACAACCAATCAACACAGCAATGCCGTATGATTCTGTCGCAATACGTTGGAGAACTTGCATAGTGGTTTCCATAAAATCCTCCATTTGGAGTAAATCGTATGGAAATGAACCACATAGACTCATTTCAGGAAATACAATCAAATCGGCTTGATGATTTTTTGCGTCGAAAATCGCTTTTGAAATTTTTGTCGCATTTTTTCCAAAATCGCCGATTGAATAATTTTGTTGTGCTATTGCTATCTTCATAGTAATGATTTAAAACATTGATAAATTTTTGATTTCAGTTGTTTCATGGTTGAATGTTTCGCACGCTGCGGTGATAGGGCAGTTGTGGCATTCGGGACGGATAGCCTTGCAGGTGTATCGTCCGTGGAGAATCAGCCAATGGTGCATATCGTGGACTTTGTCCTTTGGAATGTGCCGCATCAGTTGTTTTTCGGTTTCGAGTGGCGTTTTAGCGTTGTGAACCAATCCAATACGTGCCGAAACACGGAACACGTGTGTGTCAACTGCCATAGCGGGCTTTTTGAATATCACAGCCGCCATCACGTTTGCGGTTTTCCGTCCAACGCCGGGAAGTTTCTGCATTTCTTCCACATCGTCGGGTATTTGGTCGTGATACTCGTTGTGGAGCATAATAGCCATGTTTTTCAGATGCTTTGCCTTGTTTTGTGGGTACGAACATGACTTTATGAGATTGAAAATTTGTTCTTCGCTCGCTTCTGACATGGCTTTGGGCGTAGGAAACGCTTTGAATAAATTCGGGGTAATCATATTTACCCGTTTATCCGTGCATTGAGCCGATAGAATCACGGCTACAAGGAGTTCAAACGGGTTGTTGTACGACAATTCTGTCTGTGGATTTGGCATGGTTTCTGCAAACCGTTGCATACAATAGGAATATTTTTCCTCTATGTTCATATTTTGTCATACATTTCCGTTTCAAAATTACGTAAATGGATTAAATTTGTAGCCAAAGAATTAAAAAAAATATAGAATATTAAAAAAAATATAGATTATGAAGAAAATTTGTTACGCAGTATTTGCATTGGTTATGTTCGCATCGTGCGAGGATATGTTGGGTGATGATACAAATTTATCAACGGGCGATATTGTAAAGGGGTTGAAGGAGGCGTTGAATGTTGGTACGGATTCTTCCACAACTATGCTTTCGGTTGCTAACGGATATTATGGCGACGCGGCAGTGAAAATTTTGTTGCCACAGGAAGCACAGTATATTCAAGAAAAAACAAGACTTTTGGATAATGTTTGGTCGGGAACTTCTGATGTGATTGATGCCAAATTGGAACAATTGATTGAAGCTATCAACCGTTCGGCTGAAGACGCCGCAAAAGATGCGAAACCGATTTTCTCCGAAGCAATCACGAATTTATCGATTACCGATGGTTTGCAGATTTTGAACGGCGAAGTGCCTGGCAGTACTATGAAATCAGCTACTGATTTCGATTCACTCGCAGCAACCACGTACTTGAAAATGCAAACGTATGATGCGTTGGTTGGCGCATATTCTCCAAAAGTAAATGCGGCATTGGGTAAGAAATTTGTAGGAAATGCTTCTGCGGCAAGTATTTGGACTGAAGTAGTGGGAAAATGGAATGGTATATATCAAAAATGTGAAAACAATAAGGGCGCTGTGAAATTGGGTTTGGCGGTTTTGGGAAAGAGTTATGATGATTTGAATCTACACGAAGTAAACACAGATTTGGGTGAATTTACTACGCAAAAAGCTCTCGACGGTTTGTTCCTAAAAGTCGGCGACCAAGAAAAAGCTATTCGTAAGAATCCGTTCCAGTGGGCAAGCGATATTTTGAGAAAAGTGTTTGGCAGCGTGTATGAAGCCGTTACCAAATAATGCAGTTCAGCGGGGAAAAATAGCGTTTTGTAGAAAAAAAACTGAATTTTCTTTTTTTGTATTGTTTTAATCATACATTTGCGGCGTTAATCTTTAAATGTTTAAACAATATGAAAAAAGTATTAATTTCAGTAGTGGCTATGGTAGCCTTTGCAATGACATCAAACGCACAATTGTGGCTTGGTGGTAGTGTTAGCGCATCTCACAGAGGTGGTGTTGAGAAAAATGCTGTTGACCCAGCAGATCCATCAAAAACAACGGATTTGGATAATCCAAAGTCAAACGATTTTTCAATCGCTCCAAAAATTGGTTTCGGATTGAATGAAAAATTATCTGTCGGTGCAGAATTGAACTTTGCTACATCTACAACAGGTAAAGTTGACAAAGACAATTTGTCGAAAGACAATTCATTTGGTGTAACTCCATTCGTTCGTTACACATTTGTTGAATTCGGTAAATTCGGTGTATTGGCTGAAGCAGGTTTACCTATCCTTTTCACTTCTGGTAAAACAGTGTTAGGTGGTACCGAAACAAAAAACAACCCATCATCTATGTTTGGTTTGAGTGTAACTCCTTGGTTGACTTATAACGCAACAGACCATTTCTCACTTGAATGTGGTTTGAATTTCTTGGGCTTGAGTGCGTTCCACACTGTTACAAAAGATCAAAATGATAAAGACCACAAATGGGTGAACAACAGAATGGGTTGCAATGCTAACACAGCAAATCTTGCTACTGTTGGTGGTATTACAATTGGTTTCATTTACAAATTATAATATTTGAATACCTCAAAAAAAAATGGCTGTCCAAATGGGCAGCCATTTTTTTTTTGCTTCGTGTTTGGTTTTAATCAAACACTACAGCGTTTGGTTGGTTTGTGACGCTGTACTTCTTAATTAGTTTCCCATCTTTGCTATATTGTATTGCTGAGTGCGTGCTTCCGTATGGGGTTGCTACAATCCAAATGTCGCCTGATTTTGAATCAACGCTGATGCCGTAGAAATCAGTTCCTTCAATCAACTTCGATGCTTCTCCGTTGCTTGTCATTGAATAAACTGCATTGTCAACAAAATAAATAGTACCATTGTTGCATGCCATAAGGTTTCCACCATAGCTTGCTAATTGATGGTCAAATTCTTTTATCGCTTTTGCTTCCAAAGAGGATTTGTTAATTGTGTAAATAGCTGAATTAGAAACAATTTCGCTACCTTGATAATTTCCTTCGCTGTCGTATAAATAGTTCGTCAAACCTTTGCACAAAACAACAACGTTTCCGTTTTCGTCAAGTTCCATATCGTAAGGATTGTCGCCAACGGTGATGGTTTTCTCAATTTTAAGCGTTTTCGTGTCAATTACAGTAACGGTTTTGTCGGTAGTGTATCCTCCGGAATTAGCCACGAACAATTTTCCGTTTGACACAACCATTGAGTTTGGTCCAAAGCCTGTTGCCACAGAGTCTGTTTTTTGCATGGAAAGTTTGTCAATCACATACACATAGTCGTTACCATAGCCATTCCCGTTCGATACAAATATTTCCTTGTCGTTACGGTTTGCTACATAACGAGGATACGACAGCCCTGTGCATGTTCCTTCGCTTTTGAATGTGAACATGTTCACTGCTTCAACTTTTCCAGAGTTATTTACCACGATAAATGCTTGGTCGCCAATGATTTCCATTGATTGAACAATGTCGCCGAGTGGACGGTTGTTTTCTGCTTGGAAAATGTCTTTTTTCACTTCTCCGTCAACAATTACGTCGATGGAACCTTCGTTTGCGTTGAAGTTTCCTTCGCACACAACAAACGTTACGTTAGAATACTTGCCCGATGGCTTGGGGTCATCTTTTTCTTTGTTACAAGCCGTTAAGGCAAAACTTCCTGCGAGGACTAAGCTCGCGATTTTTACAAGATTTTTTTTCATTTTTGTTTGTATTAATTGATTAAACATAGAAAATAAATTTCAAAATTCCGTCCCGGAAGCGGGTAGGAGCGTACTTGCTCATACACAGCATCGGTTATGTTGCGGATTTGTCCGCCAACGGCAAATTTCACGTTTTTTACATCAAACGTTTTTTTCACATTGAGGTCAACCGTTACATACGCATCAAGTGTTTTTTCTAAATTGAAATAGCGCTCGCTTTCGTAGTTCACAAACACCGACAAATCCCAATTCCTATACGAAATCTGTGGTTGGAAATGCACAGCCAACCGTGGCACGTAATACAAAATATGTCCGACCGACTCGCTTTCCTGTGCACCGATTGCCGTTGTGGAATCATTCATTTTGGTTATGTGTGGATTGTTTATATTTATTAGTAGCTTGTTACTATATGTTATTGGTTTATTTATGAATATTGATGAATGATTTTGTTCCAACGAACATTCCAATCCTTGTAGAACTGCTTGCGCCGTGTTCATTGGATGCCACACAGCTCCGCACGGAGTCCACATAATCATATTGTTAAGCACTGAATGATAAGCGGTTACATCGGCTGTGATGTGGTACCATTTATCGGCGTTGAAAAAAGCTTTTCGGATTCCAAATTCCGTTGAAAAACCATCTTCGGGCAACAGATGGGGATTTCCCCACGCTATCCAATATAAATCGTTGAAAGTGGGCGTGCGGTATTTGTTCCCTATTGATAATCTTATCGTTAGAGGATTTTTGCCACTGTTTCCTGTGTGATATTCTGTTCCGAAATTTGCAATAATGGGAATTTCGTATTTCGTGTTGTATTCTTTTCGTACCGAAAGCAAGTTGTAGAGACGTCCTGCCGTAATCGCAGATTTTCCCTTGAAATCAATAAAATGGTTGCATTGCAGAATTCCTGCTATTGACGACTCTTTTTTCACGCCACCGTAGTTTGTTAAGTCTGCTTTTGCGAGCTTTCCTTGTAATTCAGCTTCGCAGATGAATGTTCCTGCATTGTTGGTTTGTTCTTTGTGGATGTATTGTAAATTATGTTGGTTTGTGCGTGTTTTTATCTCGCTGTATTCCATATATTTAGTTGCTTGTGGCGAGGTTTTGTGGGTGTAGAGTTCGTAATCGTCAATGTAGGCGGTTTTGTACGAAAGTTTGTTTTTGCTGTTTATGTTGTATTGCAACGAAATCAACGCCCGCAGCGATGAATCCGCTTGATATTGCACTTCGTTCGACACTGTTCCAATAATCGATGGCAGGTTTGCGTCGTTCACCTGATACCAAAGTGCCGCCTGCGCTTGTAGTTTGTCGGTTAGTTTTATGTGTATGTTTTGTATTGTTCCATATTTGAAGTAGTCGGCGTTTTTCCGCTCCAATGTTTCCATACGGATGTAGTCGTAGTATTCAAAATTACTTTCCGACTGGGTGTAGAACACGTTGCCTTTGTATTGAATTTTTGTATTTCCCACCGAATAGCCAACATTAGTTTTGTATGTGCCGAAACTGCCGACAGAGGCGAGGGCCTGCGCCGAAGTTTGCTTTTGGAAAACAGGAGTGGATTTTAGGTTGATTGCCCCGCCAAATGTGCCGTTGCCAAAACTTGTTGCGGAAGCCCCGTAGTTGATTGTGATGTTGTCGAAACTTGCGATTGGCACGAGCGATATGTTGTTTTCGCCGTTGCTGATGGAGTTCAACGACAAACCTTCCCATAGAATTTGCGTGCGCGAATTTCCTGCTCCCCGCAACGAAAGTGAGCTTGCCATTCCTTCGGTTCCATAGTTTTTTATGATTACATTACTATTGTGGGCCAAAAATTCGCCAAGGTTTTTGTAGGTTGCCGCTTTGAGACCGAGCGAATCAAATGATTCAACTTTTTCGCCGTTGGGAGTGATGCGTTCAAAAGGGGTAATTGTCACCACATCAATCAGAATTGTGTCGTTGACTGATTGACAAATTGCTGTTGTTGAAGCGTATAGCAACAGCAGAAGAATATGGATTCTTTTTCGCATCTTTTACAAATTGAGTTTTCCGCTCACTTTAGTAAAAATCGGAGTTGGCAGGTCTTCTGACTCGTTCCGTTTGGTACAGTCTTCCCATTCCGAAGAACAGTGACAGGGGATGTACAAAACAACGGGGAACTTACAGCTGCGGAAACAGTCCAGGTTTTTCACCTGATTCCCTTTTCACCTTCATATATCTATGATGGCACCAATTCTTGTGACAAAAATACACAAAAGAATTGATTTGCACGATTGTTTGTGGAAAATTTCGTATATTGTGCTCAATATGAATAGAAATTCTTTTTTAGGTAAAATTGTTTGATTATGAGACGATTAAAATTGTTGGCAACTGCGATTGTATTGTTTTTATTTGTCTCGAATACTTATTCGCAGCAGATTACATCTGGCAGTGGATACAGTGGACCAATTTGTGGCGAAGAGGGGAAGGGCGCATATTATACGGGCGAATATAGAAATCTGTTTGTTGATGTTTTAGAAAAAACAGAGGCGGAGGTGCAGACGAAAATTGATAAGATTTGGAACCATTTCTTTACGCCAGGAGCATCAACGGCTGTATATTTCGAAGTTGGCGATGATATGGCTTACATTCTCGATGTGGGCAATAACGACGTGCGCACCGAAGGACAGTCGTATGGAATGATGATTACGGTTCAGCTTGACCATAAAACTGAATTTGATAAATTATGGCGTTGGGCGAAAAAATATATGCAGCATCAGAGTGGAATATGGGAAGGCTATTTTGCATGGCAGTGTAAACCTGATGGAACAAAGATTGATTCTGGCTGTGCACCCGATGGCGAGGAATATTTTATAACAGCGTTGTTGCTCGCATCGAATCGTTGGGGCAACGATGGCGGAATTGATTATAATGCTGAAGCTCAGAATATTCTAAAAAATATTCGGAACAAAACGGGCGTGGGTGGTGTCCATAATATGTACAACAGCGAAAACCACATGGTGGTGTTTTCTCCCTATTATGACAATGTGAAATTCAGCGATCCATCGTATTGTTTGCCTGGTTTTATGGAATTGTGGGCTCGTTGGGCTGAAACCGACAATGAATTTTGGGCGGAGGCTGCTACGGCGGCACGCACGTTGCTTAAAAATTCCTGCCACGGAACCTCTGGTTTGTTTCCTGAATATAGTTTGTTCGATGGCACGCCATACCGTCCAGATTGGCAATCATACGATACCAAGCAATATAAGTTCGATGCCATTCGCTGTGCGATGAATGTTGGCATGGATTTCAACTGGTTTTGTGCCGATAGTGCAAATCAAGCGGAAATGATGACACGTTTGCTTACGTTTTTTAAAAACGACAGATACAAACACGGTTGTTTTCATTGGAACGGCGAAATTGCTGATGCGAATTTCGATTATAATGCGGGAATTGCAGGAACAAATGGTGTGGGCTGTTTTGCCATAACTGACAAAGAATTGGCGAAGGAAGTCTTGAATAAATTGTGGGAAACTGAACCACCTACGGGTACATGGCGATATTATAATGGTATGGTATATTTCCTTTCGATGTTGAATGTTTCTGGCAATTACAGAATATACAAACCAACAATGAAATCAACCCAAAACCAATAAGAGAATCAATCGCTATTTATCGCGGACATACACTCTCACCGTAGATCCACAGAAGTTGAAATTCTTGCGCAGTTGGTTTTCCAAATAGCGTTTGTACGGGTCTTTTACATATTTTGAGTTACTGCCGAAGAATACAAATGCTGGATAAGGCGTAGGTAATTGGGTTACATACTTGATTTTGATGTTTTTACCTTTCACGGCTGGAGGCGAAAATCTGTTGATTGCCTCAAGCATAATTTCATTCAATCGTGCGGTTTGAATTCTGCGTTTGCGGTTTTCATATACCTCACGGATTTTTTCAAGAATTTTTTGAATGCGTTGTTTTTCCAATACCGAAGTGAAAATAATGGGTACGTCGGTGAATGGGGCGATTTTCTTACGAAGTGCCTCTTCAAAATCACGGGCGGTATTTGTCGTTTTGTCAATCAAATCCCATTTATTTACGCAAATCACAACGCCTTTGTTGTTTTTTATAATCAGGTGCAGAATGTTCATATCCTGCGATTCAATACCGTCGGTGGCATCTATCATCAGCACACATACGTCGGCGGATTCCAAGGAACGAATGGAACGCAAAACGGAATAAAATTCCAAATCTTCGTTTACTTTTTCTTTCTTACGTAGTCCGGCCGTGTCTATAAAATAATAATCGTAGCCAAATTTGTTGAAGCGTGTCCCGATTGAATCACGTGTCGTTCCTGCAACAGGGGTTACTATATGTTGGTCTTCGCCAATCAACGCATTGATAAATGAAGATTTTCCCACATTTGGGCGACCAACCACAGCAACGTGCGGAATTTCTTCGGTTTCTTCTTGTTTGGGTTTGTCGGGTGGAAGTTTTGCAATCACAGCATCGAGCAAATCGCCTGTGCCACTGCCGTTTGCCGACGAAATGGTGAAATATTCGCCAAGTCCCAATGAATAGAATTCTGTGGCATCGTACAAATATTTTCCATCATCAACTTTATTTACCACAAGCACGTATGGTTTGTTGGTTTTGCGGAGCATATTGGCCACGTTGGAATCAAGGTCGGTGATGCCCGTTTTCACATCGACCATAAAAATAATCACATCGGCTTCTTCCATAGCCATAACGACCTGTTTACGGATTTCGCCTTCAAACGCGTCGTCTGATTTTATTGTCACGCCACCCGTGTCGATTACGGTGAATTCACGGCCGTTCCACACGCCGTCGCCGTAGTTGCGGTCGCGCGTCACGCCACTCTTTGAATCAATTATGGCTTGTTTGTCCTCTATCAACCTGTTGAACAACGTTGACTTGCCAACGTTAGGTCTTCCCACTATTGCGATTATTCCACTCATAGTCTTAAATTTTGTGCAAAAATAACGAAATTACAGATATTTTATATCTTTGCACACTTTTAAAATGTTCGGTATGGAAAATAATGACAATCATTTTGAATCCCGTGGTCCCCGCAGACCATATAATGGAAGGGGAGAGGGCAGATCAAATCGGGATTGGAATTCACATGAACGTTCGTTCAATCGGGATAGAAAACCATTCAATAGGGAAGGTTTTTCGGATTCGGAACGTCCACGCTATTCAAAGCCATTTAGAAAATTCGACGATGCAGAACGCCCTGCACGCCGTCAGTTCAACGACGAAGAGCGTCCTCGCCGTTTTAACCCTGAAAATGGGGAACGGAGACCATTCCGTCGGTTCGACGATGAAAACCGTGGCTTCCGTCGCGACAGAAACGATGACGAACGCTCACGCCGTAATTTCGACGAAAATCGTCCTCGTCGCCGTTTCGACGATTCTGAACGTCCGCGCTTTAATTCTGAATATCGTGAACGCCGCCCATATCAGGGTGGTGGCGATTCTTTCGGTGACGAACGTGGTTTCAAGCCTCGTCGTTTTTCTGATAGAAAACCGTTCAGAAAACCAATGAAAAATTACGAAAAACCAACAGAATACACTTCGATTGATAAAAACTTGATTTCCAGAAACTTCAATGACGATTGGGATGAAGAGGATATGGTTGTGATGGATGGAGTTCCTGAAGAAACTGTAGTGGAAACGAAACGGCCGGCAACAGAGGAGGAAGGCTATCGTTTGAATCGTTTTATTTCGACGGCAGGAGTGTGTTCGCGTCGTGCGGCTGACGATTATATTGAGGCGGGACGAATCACTCTCAACGGAAATGTGGTTACTGATTTTTCAACGAAAGTGTTCCCAGGTGACGAGGTTTGTTTGGATGGCAAAAGGCTGACTTCACAAAAACGTGTGTATATCGTTTTCAATAAACCAAAGGATTGTATTTCAACAAAATCCGATGATATGGGGCGGAAAACAATTTTCGACTATGTGAAAACCGATGTGGAAGTGAAGAATGTTGGCCGTCTCGACCGCGACACAACAGGCGTGATGTTGCTTACCAACGATGGTGATTTGATTGAACGATTGACGCACCCTCGTTACAACAAAATGAAGATTTATCATGTCTTTTTGAATAAAAATATTTCGGCAGCCGATATGGAGTCGATTCTGGAAGGCGTTGATTTAGATCCTGTTACGGCTGACGATGGCACAGAAATAAAAGGTGGACATATTGACGTGGATGATATTCAATATGTTGACAATAATAAAGACCAAGTTGGCATCCAAATCCACTCTGGTTTGTACCACGTGGTTCGCCGAATTTTTGAAAAATATGGCTACACTGTTGAAAAACTCGACCGTGTGTATTTCGCAGGTTTGACCAAAAAAGATTTGCCACGCGGCCACTGGCGGTATTTAACGCAAAAAGAAGTTGCAATTTTGAAACGGGGAGCTTACGCATAATGGCATTTAAATCAGGTTTTGTAAATATTGTTGGAAATCCGAATGTTGGCAAGTCAACGTTGATGAACGAACTTGTTGGCGAACGTTTGTCAATTGTTACGGCAAAATCGCAGACCACGCGTCACAGAATTTTAGGAATAGTGAACGGCGACGACCATCAAATCGTGTTTTCCGACACTCCGGGCGTGTTGAAACCAGCCTATAAATTGCAGGAATCGATGCTGAAATTCTCGGAATCCGCATTGGTTGATGCCGATGAAATATTGTATATCACTGATGTTCAGGAAACTGCCGATAAAAACGAGGAGTTTCTTTCCAAAATCAAAAAAATGGAACATACACCTCTGTTGTTGGTGATAAACAAAATTGACCTGATTGACCAGGAAAAATTGGTGAAATTAGTTGAATATTGGGAGACGCAATTACCTAAAGCTGAGATAATTCCTTGTTCTGCATTGAATAAATTCAATGTGGATTACATAATGAAACGGATTGTTGCCCTCTTGCCAGAAGGCGAACCGTACTACGACCCCGACACTTTGACTGACAAGCCGATGCGCTTTTTTGTTTCGGAAATTATCCGTGAAAAAATCCTAAAACTGTACAGCAAGGAAATTCCATATTCGTGCGAGGTTGTTGTGGAACAATACGAAGAATCTCCGAAAAACGTTCATATCCGTGCCGTTATTAATGTAGCCCGCGATTCACAAAAGGGGATTATTATTGGTAAGAACGGCGATGGCATCAAGCGGCTTGGAATTGAGTCCAGAAAGGATATAGAGGCTTTTGTCGGGAAATCCATTTACCTTGATTTGTTCGTGAAAGTTGAAAAAGACTGGCGAAACAACGAGCGGAATCTTCGGGATTTTGGCTATATACTGAAGGATGATGACAAATAAATGATACCGTTGTGCACGCATTTGCGACATGAATATCCTCAACCGCAAAACACCCCAACCATCTGTAGGGACGCATTGAATGCGTCCGTGAATAATCAAACGAATAATAATGAGGACGCACGCAGTGCGTCCCTACAACGATTCGGACCACAATCGAAAAATTTGGGTTCAATTATTCGCGGCCTCAAATCCTCTGTTACCAAATTCGCCCATCAAAATGGAATACCATTTGCGTGGCAATCACGATACCACGACCATATTATCCGTAACCAAGACGAAAAGAACAAAATCCGTTACGATGGGAATACGATTGTTTTTTATCATTTGTAGGGACGTGGCGCGCCGCGTCCCTACAAATGTTATCTACAAAAAAAAGGAATGCTGTTTCCAACATTCCTTTATAATAATGTATGAAATTTCGATTATCCCAAATATGATTTGAGGATTTTGCTTCGTGCCGTTTGTTTCAATCGGCGGACTGCTTTTTCCTTAATCTGACGAACGCGTTCGCGTGTCAAACCAAGTTCCGAACCAATTTCTTCCAATGTGGAAGGATTTTTTTGCCCTATGCCGAAATACATTCTTACGATATTTGCCTCGCGATCAGTAAGGGTTGAGATTGCACGGTCGATTTCCTTCCGCAATGATTCCTGAATCAACGTTTGGTCGGGCGATGGAGTGTCTTTGTTGTCCAACACATCGTATAATGTGCCTTCCTCGCTTTGCGAAAGGGGAGCATCCATAGAAATATGGCGGCCAGAGTTTTTCATTGACTCTTTTACGTCGCGTGCGCTGCAATCCATTTCCGATGCGATTTCCTCGGCGGTCGGTTCGCGTTCGAATTCTTGTTCGAGCGACGACAACGTTTTGTTGATTTTATTGATGTTGCCGATTTTATTCAACGGAAGTCGTACAATACGAGCTTGTTCCGCCAAAGCTTGAAGAATCGACTGGCGAATCCACCACACTGCGTACGAAATGAATTTGAAACCACGGGTTTCATCAAATCTTTGAGCTGCCTTAATCAAACCTAAATTACCTTCGTTGATTAAGTCGGGTAGGCTAAGTCCTTGATTTTGATATTGCTTTGAAACAGAAACAACGAATCGCAGGTTTGCTTTGATAAGTTTATCCAAAGCTTTTTGGTCGCCTTCCTTGATTCTTTTTGCTAATTCAACCTCTTCTTCAGCTGAAATCAAATCAACTTTGCCAATTTCGTGTAAATACTTGTCTAACGATGGAGTGTCTCGGTTGGTTACTTGTTTTGTGATTTTTAACTGTCGCATATCCTCGATTAAAAAAACGTGCAAATATATATTGTCTTTTCAAAAAAGTCAAGAGGTGCATCATTTTTTTATTTGATTTGATTGATAATTCAAAAGAAATGTTATTTTTGCACGCAATTTTTTGCGAATTAACATAATGTCTAACCTAATTAAAACCAAACTTAATGGTAAAAAAAGTAAAAAAAGAAAGCGAAGAGTTTGAGAACGAAAACGTTGTCAACGACGCTGAATTGGATGCTCCTGCTGTTAACGAAGCAGAAGAAATCGCTGAAGACGATAGCGCATCTGATGATGAAATCAATTCAATCGTATCGGCTGCAAAAGCGCAGCAAAACGAATTCGATTGGGACAAGTACGATTCTGAAAAAGGTGGCTACACTGAATCAGAAAGAAATTCTTTGCTTGAAAAGTATGAACAAACTCTTTCAACAAACGCTGAAAACGAGGTGACAGAAGGTACTGTGGTTGCAATTTCAAAACGTGAAGTTGTAATCAACATCGGCTACAAATCCGACGGTGTTGTTTCTGCCAACGAATTCCGTTACAATCCTGACTTGAAAGTCGGCGACAAAGTTGAAGTATTTGTTGAAAGCTTGGAAGATAAAAACGGTCAATTGCTTCTTTCACACAAGAAAGCTCGTAATTTGAAATCTTGGGACCGTGTTAACAAAGCTCTTGAAGAAAGCGAAATCGTTAAAGGTTTTGTTAAATGTAGAACGAAGGGTGGTATGATTGTGGATGTGTTCGGTATTGAAGCATTCTTGCCAGGTTCACAAATCGATGTGAAACCAATCCGCGACTACGATGTGTTTGTTGGTAAAACAATGGAATTCAAGGTTGTGAAAATCAACAATGAATACAAAAACGTTGTCGTTTCACACAAAGCTCTTATCGAAGCTGAACTTGAACAACAAAAAGCAGAAATCATCTCGAAACTTGAAAAAGGTCAAGTGCTTGAAGGTGTTGTTAAAAACATCACTTCTTATGGCGTATTCATCGACCTTGGCGGTGTTGACGGTCTTATCCATATCACTGACCTTTCTTGGGGTAGAATTACTCATCCTGAAGAAATCGTTCAATTGGATCAAAAAATCAACGTTGTTATCCTTGACTTCGACGATGACAAGAAACGTATCGCTCTCGGCTTGAAGCAATTGACTCCTCATCCTTGGGATGCTTTGGATCCAAACTTGAAAGTCGGTGACAAGGTTAAAGGTAAAGTTGTGGTTATGGCTGATTACGGCGCATTCGTTGAAATCGCTCCTGGAATCGAAGGTCTTATCCACGTTTCTGAAATGTCATGGTCACAACACTTGCGTTCCGCTCAAGAATTCTTGAAAGTTGGCGACGAAGTTGAAGCTGTTGTTTTGACTCTTGACCGTGAAGAAAGAAAAATGTCGTTGGGTATGAAACAACTTCATCCAGATCCATGGGAAAATATCGATGAAAAATATGCAGTTGGAAGCAAACACAAAGCTATTGTTAAAAACTTCACAAACTTCGGTATTTTCGTTGAAATCGAAGAAGGTGTTGACGGCTTAATCCACATTTCAGACCTTTCTTGGACAAAGAAAATTAAACATCCACAAGAATTCACAACACTTGGTGCAGAAATCGAAGTGGTAGTATTGGAAGTCGATAAAGAACAACGTCGTTTGAGCTTAGGCCACAAACAGTTGGAAGAAAATCCATGGGACGTATTTGAAACAATTTTCAACGTAGGTTCTGTTCACGAAGGTACAATTGTTGAAATCAACGACAAAAACGTTACCGTTTCTCTTCCTTACGGAGTAGAAGGCGTTTCAGTTGTGAGTCACATTGTGAAAGAAGACGGAACAACTGCGAAAGTTGATGAAAAACTGAACTTCAAAGTAATTGAATTCTCTAAAGACGCTAAGAAAATCTTCGTTTCGCACACAAGAACATTCGAAGACGAAAAGAAAGTTGCAGAAGAGAACGAAAAACAAGCAAAAGCTACTTCTACTAAGAAAGCAATGAAGAAGGTAAGCGACAACTTGGAAAAAACAACTTTGGGTGACGTTACTGATTTGGCAAAATTGAAATCAGAAATGACAAAAGCTGAAAAAGAAAAGAAATAATCTTCTCTGATTCAACGAAATAAACAAAAAAGCCTTGAGGAATTTCCCCAAGGCTTTTTTATTATTCATTACTCATTGAACATTGTGCATTATACATTATGCATTATACATTATTATTGTAGTATCTCCACCGTCGCTTGCAACAACGCCTGTTTTTCCGAGTGCTCGTTTAGCATAGCGTTGGAAATTGCGGTTTTGCAACGGATTTTTTCCTCGTCGGAAAGTTTTTCGGCGCATACTTCTATTATAGTGAATGCTTCGAGAGCGTTTTCGTAGCTGTCGTGCAGTAAAATCTCCATAAAAACATCAATGTGTTGCGAAAAGTCAAGGTTTGCCTGCCAAATAGTGGAGAGGAGATGTTTTTTCTCGTTTTTTAGTTGCTCATCGTGCAATGCATCAATAAAAAGTGGCACTGCTTGTGCGTCTTTTGCGTCCATTAGGCAATTAAAAACGTCGTTTTGTATTGTTTTGTTCTTATTTGACCGTAATAAATCAAATAATAATGGCACCATTTTCATCGAACAATTTTCGTGGATATACGATATAGCATCGTGTATATTTTCCTCATTATCAGATAGAAAGATATTCTGTAACTCTTTCAGTACCGCATTTTCTTCTAATTCCATTTTCAAATATTTTAAATTTACCTTAATTTTTTGTTTGCAAATAACAAAAAAATAGTAATTTTACACAAACAATAATTGTAGCAATTTTAAATTAGTACGTATGCGAAGTAACACACTAAAATTATTCCGACTCTTAATTGTGCTTGGATTACTGTCGGGTATCGTGAGTTGTAGCAATTCCGATAAGAAGAATTCCTCATCTACGGAAGATGTTGTAGATCAGGAATTACAGGAAAAACAGCAAGTTGTAAATGATGTTAAGAAGGTGATGTATTCATTGCCGTCGCCAGTGGAAACAACGTTATTGTTGAAGAAGGCTGGTGCTGGTTACGATGAATCATTATTGAATCCAACATCAAATTCCAATAAGTATAACACCGACAAGCAAAAAGCTTTGAATTTGGGCGTGTATGGTGCGGATTTGAGTTATGCCAGCATTTTCGAGCAGGATCAAACGATTATGCAGTATATGAATGTATCGAAGAAATTGGCTATCGGTTTGGATTTGTTGGCTGCCATCGACCAATCGATTATCGACCGTTTGGAGGCTAACCACGATAACCGCGACTCTGTAATCAGAATCATTTCAGAAACATTCTTGAACTCGAACTCAACATTGAAGGAAGACAATCGCCCTGAAATGGCAGCGTTGATTCTTGCCGGCGGTTGGGTAGAAGCGTTGTATTTGGCAACACAATTGACAAAAGATGTTGTGAAAGACAAAGATTTGGTGGAACGTATTGTTGAACAAAAACTTTCTTTTGGTGAAATGGAAAAATTGTTGGGCGTTTATACCGACAATCCTGACATCGCTGAAGTTCTCACTCAACTGCAACCAATTTCGCAGGCTTTCAACGCTATTGAAATTGTGAAATCGGGTATCGAAACAATCACCGATGAAGAAACTGGTTCAACAGTTTTGAAATCTACACAGAAAATTAATATAACACAAGCTCAGTATGAAGCACTTAAATTAGCTGCTGCAAACTTGAGAAACTCATTTATCCAATAATTTAAAGAAGTAGCAATTATGAAAAATGTAAGTAAATTATTAGTATTGGTTGTATCTTTCGTATTGTTAGGTACTTTATCTTACGGACAATGTAGAACATTTGCTAAGAGTGAATGTAAACCAAGTTTGGAGCCATATGTTCACGATGGTATTTTCAATGCGACAGAATTGTCGGAAGGTGAATCGGCTGAATTGTATAAAACATTCTATTCGAATCAAAACTATCGTATCGCTATCTGTGGCGACCAACAACTTCCAAAAATCAAATTCTCGATTATGGACGCTGATAGAAATGTATTGTTCACAAATGCAAAACATTCTTTCAAACGTGTATGGGATTTCAAGATGGAATCAAGCCAGCAATTGATTATCTCTATCGAAGTTGAAACAAATGATGAAAATATCAGCGATGAAATCGCCCGCGGTTGTGTTGCCGTGTTGGTCGGATTCTCAGCTGATTAATTAGAGTTAATAAATGTTTGAGGTTGGTAAGGCTGTTTTGGAAACAAGACAGCCTTATTTTTGATTACTAATTCAATAATCCTATTTGATTTGGCAATTCTTCAGGTCGAAAATATAACTAAATACTACGGCGAATATCTTTTGTTCGACAATCTTTCGTTTGTGGTGAATCGTGGCGAACGCATTGCTCTCGTTGCAAAAAATGGAATGGGAAAGACCACGCTTATTAAGACTATTCTTGGAAAAGATACGGTTGAGTCGGGACGGATTTTGTTCGAACCTGATGTGTCGGTCGGCTATCTTGACCAAAATATTGAACTCGTTTCGGATTGTACTGTGTACGACGAGGTGTATTCCGCCAATCAGGCTGTGCTCGATGCTATGAAACGCTACGAAACCGCTTTACAGAGCGGTGACGAAAAGTTAATCCAAAAGGCGACTGACGAAATGGATGCAACCGACGCATGGAACTATGAATCTCGTGTGAATTTGATTATCACCAAGTTGGAACTTCCATCCGAACAAATCATTTCGCATCTTTCGGGTGGACAGAAAAAACGGGTGGATTTGGCGAAAATTCTTATGCTGGAGCCTGATTTGCTCATTTTGGACGAACCGACAAACCATCTTGACATTTCTATAATAGAATGGCTCGAAGATTATCTGAAAACAATCAAAAGCACATTGTTTATTGTTACACACGATAGGTATTTCCTTGATAATGTGTGCAATACGATTCTTGAACTTGATGACAAAATTGTCTATCGGTATTCGGGAAATTATTCATATTATTTGGAGAAAAAACAGGAACGTATGCAAGTGCAAACCGCCGAAGTCGCCAAGGCGAAAAACCTTATGCGTAAGGAACTTGACTGGATGCGTAGGCAACCGCAGGCGCGCGGCACAAAAGCAAAATATAGAATAGATGCGTTTTACGATTTAAAGGAAAAGGCTGAAACGAAAATAGAAACTGAATCGTCGATGATTTTCACCGTTGCTGCCCAATATCTTGGAAATAAGGTGGTTGACCTTAAAAGCATAGACAAAACGTTTGGCGACAAAAAGATTCTTTCAAAAGTGACGTATTCGTTCAGCAAAGGCGAACGGGTGGGTATGATTGGAGAAAACGGTTGCGGAAAATCAACCTTGCTGAACATTATCACCAAACAGTTGCAGCCCGATTCGGGAACGGTTGACTGGGGCGATACGCTTTCCATAGGCTATTACAAGCAGGACGGACTGCTCGGTTGCGACGGCAAACACGTGATTGATGTGATAAAAGATATTTCCGACAAAATTGAGTTGGAAAAAGGGCACACACTTTCGGCTGCTCAATTCTTGGAACAATGGAATTTTCCTCGTCCTGTGCAGTATTTATATGTCTCGAAGTTGAGTGGCGGCGAAAAAAAACGCCTGTATTTGATGACGGTTTTGATGCAGAAACCGAATTTCCTAATTCTCGACGAACCGACCAACGACCTTGATTTATACACCATTCAGCAATTGGAAGAATATTTGCTGAATTTTAAAGGATGCGTGCTGGTGGTTTCGCACGATAGATTTTTTATTGATAAAGTTGCCGACCATCTACTTGTGTACCGTGGAAACGGCGAAGTAGGGGAATTTCCGGGAAATTATAGCGTGTATCGCGAAGTTGAGGAACGAAAACAGACAGAACAGGAAAAATTGAAAGTGCCGAAAGAAAAAGTGGAACGGCCACAATCGGAACCTCGTAAGAAAAAAGGACTTTCGTTCAAAGAAAAACAATTATTTGAGCAGGTGGAACGGGAAATTGGCGACTTGGAACGTGAGAAAAAAGAATTGGAAAGCCTTTTGTCGTCGGGAACGTTGGAACAGAACGAATTGTTGGAAAAATCACAGCATATCGGCGAAGTCATCTCGTTGCTTGATGAAAAAGAACTGATTTGGCTGGAACTGAGCGAGAAAATGTAATAATCTTATCGTCGCGATTCTATTGTTCCTCTTTCTCAATTAAATGCTTGCTTTCGTTGATGCAGAACAGCGAAAGTCCGTAGTGCAGATTTCCAGTTTCAACGGTTGGTTTGTGTTTTGCAAACTTCACGAAATCGGCTTCTTTTAATATGATTTGCAAGTTCTGAATTACAGATAAGGGAACTTTGCCCGAAGCAACCACTTCTTGTATAATCTCGTCCGACGTCTTTTCAAACGTGTCGATTGCAAGCACGTCGCCGAAATACTCTCGAAGAATGTCGGTGAGTATTGTGTAATAGTTTTTGTATTCGTCTTTCTCGCAGAGATTCTGTGATTTAAGTTGTTCTAATTCACGTAATGCTTTAATGTCGGCTTTTTCTTTTGCGACAGCTTTTTTCGGCAAGAATTTCGGCTTTTTATGCTTCAAAACATACCAAATCACAAACGCAATCAAGGCGAGAACTAAAATGATGGCTACTACGGTGAGGATTTTCGGAAGATAATCCTTGAACGTATATTCAGGCACACGGATTGGCTTAATCGGCTTTATTACGCCCGTAGTGTCGAGTTCCACGGTCTGCACCGACAATTGTACAGGAGACGACCAAATCGTGTCGCTACCATAAATAAACGGCCCTATTTCAAACGAATATTCACCAGCGTCGAAACAAGTGATGGGTAGTTTAGCTTTTCGTATGCTTTTATCCTTGTCTTCGGTAGATTGAAAACTAAAAGTATCGACAAGAAAAATGTTGTGTGTCAACTCTTTACCAAAGTCGGGGATAATGAGCGTCTTGTCGGAATTGTATTCAATTGCAAGCGAAATGTTCTGTTGTTCGCCAATGCGCATCTGATTGGTGTCGAGTTGTGCGGAAATGGTTATGTCGTTGGCAAATAACAGAGTGCTTAATAATAATCCACAAATGATTGATATGTAGTATTTTATGTTTTTCATCTTTATCGTTTCTTAAACAATGTCATAAGTGGTTTTACATAATCTTCGTCGCAGCGGATATTCACGTGTTCCACGCCCGATTTGGTAAATGCGTCGTTGAGTTCCGCCATTCGGTTTCGGTAATTTTGTTCAAATGCGTTGCGTGTCGCTTTGCTGTTGGTGTCAATCCATTCTTCTGCGCCGGTTTCGGCGTCGTTCACACGAATGAGTCCGATGTTTGGAAGGGTTGACTCCATTTGGTCGAATACACGAATGGCAATCAAGTCGTGTTTGCGGTTGGCGATTGACAGCGCATCCTTGAGTGGATGGCGGTCGTTGAAGTCTGAGATGAGGAATGCCGAGCAGTGACGCTTAATCATATTGGTGAAATATTCCAACGCAAGCGGAATGTCGGTTCCTTTGCTTTCTGGCTCAAATTCAAGCAATTCGCGGATGATACGTAAGATATGCTTGCGACCTTTTTGTGGCAAAATCAGTTTCTCAATCTTGTCGGAAAAGAGGAGAACGCCGATTTTATCGTTGTTTTGAATGGCAGAAAACGAAAGCGTGGCTGCAATTTCGGTGATGATTTCCCGCTTGATGCGCATACGGCTACCCAAACTTTGCGAACCACTTAAGTCAATGAGTAACATAACGGTAAGCTCACGTTCTTCTTCAAATACTTTAACGTAGGGTTTATTCAGTCGGGCGGTCACGTTCCAGTCGATGTCACGGATGGCGTCGCCGTATTGATATTCGCGAACTTCGCTGAAAGCCATACCTTGTCCCTTAAACGAACTATGGTATTCACCCGCAAAAATATTGTGGGAGAGACCACGCGTCTTGATTTCAATCTTTCGGACTTTCTTTAATAATTCGCTCGCTTCCATTCAACTATGTATAATGCACAATGCATAATTCACAA
>DFGI01000040.1:12195-12493 GCA_002371705.1 Bacteroidales bacterium UBA3754 | reverse complement strand
AAATGAAAACGGTTTCATACTGATTTACCATAACAGCTAAATTGTTTAATTTGTTAATAAATTTTTTTCGGTGGCAAAAGTAATCAAATTCTTCGTTTTACCTAAAATCTTGCGATTTTTTTTCTTCATTTCATGAAAACACTTGCTAAAAATCCATAAACATCCATAGAAAACGGACAAGAATGCACGATTTTGCAGAGAAAAATCGGAATACCGTTTGAAATAACAAAAAAGTTTATATTTTTGCATTGCTTTTTCAAAAGCAGTTCGGTCAGGAAAGTTGGGTGAGTGGCTGAAA
>DFGI01000040.1:0-12111 GCA_002371705.1 Bacteroidales bacterium UBA3754 | reverse complement strand
CGGGGGTTCGAATCCCCCACTTTCCGCAAACATAGAAAGCACGCTGATTAGCGTGCTTTTGTTTTTTCCCTTCCGCATCTTTTTCCCTACTCTATTGTGTATGTGAGAAATTTTTCCGTACTTTACACAAACAAAGATTTTGTGAATTTTTCAAAAATAAATGTTTATGAACGGAAGTAAGACATATCTTTTTAGTATTGTGTTGGTTGCGGTAATTGGTGGTTTACTGTTTGGCTACGACACGGCAGTGATTTCTGGTGCGGAAAAAGGGTTGCAGGCATTTTTCGCCGCGGCGACTGATTTCACCTACACCGATGGGTGGCATGGTATCACGTGTTCGAGCGCACTCATTGGTTGTATTATCGGTAGTGCATTGTCGGGTTTGTTGGCAACACGGCTTGGAAGAAAAAAGTCGCTGTTCGTTGCAGGCGTGCTATTTTTCTTGTCCGCCCTTGGCTCTTGGTATCCTGAATTTTTATTTTTCAACTACGGTGAACCGTCGTTTAGCTTGTTATTAGCATTCAATTGTTATAGAATACTTGGTGGAATCGGTGTGGGACTTGCATCGGCAATTTGTCCGATGTATATAGCCGAAGTCGCGCCCGCAAATATGCGTGGAACATTGGTTTCGTGGAACCAGTTCGCCATTATTTTCGGTCAGTTGGTGGTGTATTTCGTAAATTTTGTGATAATGAAGAATCACACTATCCTCGATGTAGTTGACGCCGATTGGTATATGGCTACGGGTTGGCGCACCATGTTTGTGAGCGAAGGATTCCCTGCGGGACTATTTGCATTACTGATTCTTGCCGTTCCCGAAACTCCGCGATACCTTGCCCTCAATGGCAACGACGATAAAGCTCTGCACGTACTTTCACGTATCAATGGCGAAGAAAAAGCAAAAAGTATTCTTGCCGAAATACACGAAAGTGCGGTGGAAAAGACGGAAAAACTGCTCACATACGGTTTCCTCGTTATTTTTGTGGGAATTATGGTAAGCGTGTTCCAACAGACAGTCGGAATCAATGCGGTGTTGTATTACGGTCCACGAATTTTCGAAGAAATGGGAATGGACAACCCAATGACGGTTCAAGTGATTATGGGAATTGTAAATATTTCGTTTACACTTTTGGCTGTGTTCACTGTTGAAAAACTTGGTCGAAAGCCGTTGCTCATTGTTGGCTCGCTTGGCATGGCTGTAGGCGCATTCGGCGTGATGATTTACTTTATGTTGGGCGGATTCGAAGGCTCGTTGCCGGGAATGTTTGCCGCAACAAGCATAATGGTTTACACCGCAAGTTTCATGTTTAGCTGGGGACCGATTGCATGGGTGTTGATAGCGGAAATTTTCCCGAACACAATCCGTGGCGCAGCTGTGGCAATCGCCGTTGCTTTCCAATGGATTTCGAATTTCATAGTTAGTTCCACATTCGTTTCGATGTTAAATTGGTCACCTTCGGGAACGTATTCAATATTTGGCATTGTGTGCGTGGTTGCCGCAATTTTCGTATGGAGACTTGTTCCTGAGACCAAAGGCAAGACGTTGGAAGATATGACGAAATTGTGGGGAAGAAAGTAACAACACTCGCCGTTTTATAATTTTCCGCCATATGTGAATCCAAGCGATTCCACAGTATTTCGTACATCATCGTCGCTTACCGTGCCTTCCACTACAACGGTTCCCGCCGTAAGGTCAACTTGTGCGGAAGTTACGCCTGCTAATTTTGCGATATTGGTTTCTACGCTCATTTTACAATGATTGCAACTCATACCAATTACTTTGTATGTTACAGTTTGTCCCATAGTTTGTATTGTTTTATGTTTATATTTCAATAGTAATGCATTGATTATCAATAAGAAGAAAACTACACTCAAACCTATCTTCCAAAACGGAATCGCAACATAGCAACAATCTTTTGTGGTTTGCAAGACTGAAAACCATTCCCGTGGCATATAGTTGTCTATCATAATGCCAAAGAAATACGCTCCTAACACGATGCTCAACAGATATAAAATCACAGTGCGTGTGCCCATAACTTTCTTAACCACAAGAACAGATGCAAAATTCACCGCAGGCCCCGCCATAAGGAACACCAATGCCGCACCTGGCGTTAATCCCTTGAGCATCAAGGCGGCTGCTATTGGAATTGAACCTGTAGCGCACACGTACATTGGCACAGCAATAAGCGTCACCGCCAACATTTCAAGCAACGGATAATTGGTAAATTGCAAAAGAAATGAATCGGGAACAACTATAGTGATAGCTCCAGCAAGTAACAATCCTATTACTATGCGACCACCCAAATCCTGCAACATTGTTACGTATCCATATCGCAACGCCGCCACGATTCGGTTTTCAGAAGAATAATTGGTTGTTTTACAAACATCGCATGATTGCTGTTCCTCCCTCTGTGTTTCTTTATCAAAGAGTGCAACCAAACTTCCAGAAAACAATGATGTTACGAGTGCCGCTATCGGTCGAATCACTGTAAATGCAAGGCCAAAAACAGAATATGTGGCAAGAATCGAATCAACACCCGTTTGCGGTGTGGAAGTAAGAAAAGCTACAGTAGCACCTTTCGAAGCGCCTTCTTTCCGCAACGACATTGCCGTAGGCAAAACGCCGCACGAACACAAAGGCAACGGAATTCCAAACAGCGCAGCCCACAAAATTGAAGAAAATGAATTTTTCGATAAATAATTTGTATAGAATCGCTGTGGTACAATTACATGCAACAATCCCGCACACAAAAAGCCAAACATAAGAAATGGAACCATTCCTACAATCAATCGCCAAAAAGATTCTAAATCTGCCATCTCATAGTATTTATTGGCAAATGTATCTTTTTTTTTGCTTCGTGCAATCACAACTATTTAGTAATATTTCCACAAAACATCTATATTTGTAAAAAATATACGTATGGTTTTACAAGGTTTAGACATCGCAGTTATCTTTCTGTACATTGCAGTCATAGTTTTCATTGGAATTTATTTTAAGCGTCAAGCGCAAAAGGACAAAACTTCGTATTTACTTGGAGGAAGAAAAATGCCGTGGTATATGCTCGGACTTTCCGACGCATCGGGAATGTTCGACATTTCCGGAACAATGTGGTTGGTTACATTATTATTTGTATATGGACTCAAAAGTATCTGGATTCCTTGGCTTTGGCCAACATTCAACCAGATTTTCCTGATGATGTTTCTTTCCGCATGGCTCCGTCGTTCCAACGTAACCACGGGTGCTGAATGGATTCAAACCCGATTCGGAAACGGACGCGGAAGCGTGCTTTCACATTGGATTGTGGTTTGTTTCGCATTACTGATTGGTCTGTCTATGCTTTCGTATGGATTTGTGGGACTTGGAAAATTCCTCACCTTGTTCATTCCGTGGGAATCGGTTTGTGCATTCTTACACATTTCAACTGATTGTATTCCAGCGATGTACATTCCACACGTATATGGCATTTTCTTCACCTTGTTCGCCACATTCTACACCATTCTCGGTGGTATGATTAGCATAGTGTGGGCTGATGTAGTTCAATACAGCATCATGACTGTGGCATCTATCGCCATTGGAATTATTGCGATGTACAATGTAAGTCCAGAAACGCTCGCCGCACTTACGCCTGAAGGCTGGAACACGCCTTTTTTCGGCTCAAATATCGACATTGACTGGACAGGAACGTTGCACGAAGTAAACACTAAAATAGCCGAAGATGGTTACTCGTTGTTTAGCTTATTCTTTGGCTTTATGTTTATGAAAGGTATCTTAGTAAGTTTTGCTGGACCAGCACCTACTTACGATATGCAGAAAATCCTTGCGAACAAAACACCGCAGGACGCATTGAAAATGAGCGGCTCGGTTTCGGTTATCCTCAATCCTGTCCGTTATTTTATGGTTTCGGGATTCGCAATTTTGGCAATCGCTTTTTACGATGAATTGAATCTTTCTGTGAACGGCGTGATAGATTTTGAACAAATTCTACCTGCCGCTATGGTGAAATTCTTACCTGCTGGATTGCTCGGATTGTTGTTGGTTGGACTGCTGGCAGCGTTCATTTCCACATTTGCAGGAACACTCAACGCTACGCAAGCATATATTTCAAACGACATATACCTAAAATACATCAAGCCCGAAGCTACACCGAACGAACAAAAACGATTGAACTATATAATTGGCATTTCGGCAGTAGCATTCAGCACGATTTTGGGATTTGTTCTGAAAAACATCAACGAAATTCTTCAAATTGTAACGGGAGCGTTTTACGCCAGCTACATCGCTTCGAACGTGCTCAAATGGTATTGGTGGCGCTTCAACGGCGAAGGTTATTTCTGGGGGATGCTCACGGGTATTTTATCGGGTGTTGTGATTGGAACCATCCAAATTCTTGCGCCAGAAATTATTACCGACAATTTTAGTTTTATTCCGACAAGCTTGATTGCGTTATACACGTTCCCAATCACATTAATAATCTCATTGATTGGTTGTTTGCTTGGAACACTTCTCACATCTCCAACCGACGAACATACGCTGAAATCGTTCTATTCTTCAATTCGTCCGTGGGGTTGCTGGAAACCTGTATTGAAATTAGTACAGCAAGAACAACCATCATTTGAGCCAAACAAACGATTCTGGAAAGATCTTGGCAACGTTGCCGTCGGTATTGTAACGCAAACAGCGATTGTTGCCATGCCAATTTGCTTAACATCACGGAATTGGACTGGCTTTTTCGTGACAATTTCAATCATTGCCATTGGCGTAATTACACTGAAATTCACATGGTGGGATAAATTGGACGAGATTTAAAACAAGAATTCTTGCTTACGGATTATAACTAATGCATCAACATTATCGAATACAATTTTTTTGACACAGTATCAAATCCTGTTTGAATTTTTTCACTTGTTGTTTGCGAGGTTTGTGCATTCCTGCGGTGTAATGCCAGATTTGTCACTCGTTGACGCCTGCCTGTTATATGACTCAACGCCGCATTGGTAACAATTCCGATATAACAAATTATAAACGCAGCAGCATCCAACTGAAGTTCAAGTTGATATTCCAACGAACATTTTATATTGGATTTATTAAATTTCCGTCTTTGACAATCTTATCTTTAGGAAACTCTGTTCCCGTAAATCTCGTATGGAATAACGTTTGAGGTATAAAGAATTATCAATAAAAAAAGGAATCTCAAAATTTCGAGATTCCTTCCAATGAAAAATTATTTACAAAAACACTAATTCAAGAATTTCTCACTTGGGTGGGCAACTGCCGAACGTCTTGCATCACGACTCTTCAACGCCAAATCGTGGATTTCAAAGCTCAACGTTACTTCGTGGGTACCACCAGTTGACAATCCAGCATTTGAAATTGTCATATCGTAGCTATACAAGAATTGGTATAGTTGTTTTTTGTCTTTTGAATACTTGATATAACCAATTGTAAGAATCAAAGCATCGAAGCTCTTTGTTTTCAGGCTATTAGCAATATCTTCGATTGAAGCCTTTTTCATAAACTGTTTACGAGCCCAACAACCTAAATAAAGCGATGACATAAACGAAACTTTTGATGGAATTGTCGTGTTCAAACCAAATGTGAATGTTTTAGAACCTGATTCCGAGCCTTTAAACCATTGGTTAGCTTCTGCTTGATTTTCGAATATAAAACCTGGACAAACCAAGAAATATCTGTTGTGGAAACCTTGTCGGTTGATACGGAACTGCATATATCCGTGAAGGTCGAATTTCATTGGAAGTGGAGCTTCTTGACCATCATCAATCCACGACATATCTGGTTGAGAAAGGTGGTGGAATGCCACACCAAAAACACCTGTTGCCAAATATTTAATAGGTGTCTGTTTGATATTGAACTGAACAGCTGCACCAGCATTATAATCGAACACACCTTGATGTTGGTGGGTTTCACCATCAGGATATACGAATTCAGTTTCATAGATTGCACCAAAACGAGGATCCAACTGGTCGGTGAACGTGAAATCATCGTAACTAATGCTCTTATATACATATTGAGCACCAGCACCAATCTGGAACATCAAGTCGGGCAATACGCGGATTTGTTTTGCGTAAGCCAAACCACCTTGAAACGTGTTAAGAAAATTCTTTCCTTGTGAGTTACGTACTAAAAAAGCACCGATACCACCTTGTGCGAATTTCACATCAAAGTAGTCAAAACTCAAACTTTGTGTACTCCAATCACCTGGAACAGCAGTCCATAAATGACGGTCGGAAACAGTTCCACGCAAACCTGGATTAATACCCGTCATAGCAGGATTATAATATGTTTCCTTCAGGTAATATTGAGAAAAGTTCGGATCCTGAGCCTGCAACATATTTGCGAATAGCAAAGATGATATTAAAGCAATAATAGAAATGTAAATCTTTCTCATTGTATTCTTTCTTATTATTTTCAATTCATTTTTTATTTTTCCTGCCAATTTTAGATACTATGCAGTTGTGCAAATATAAGAAAAAAAATAAAGATTGCTTGAAAAAGCCCGATTTTTTTGAGGTAAAAGCAAAAAAATGTTTTTCGACTTTTCTTTTTTTCTTTTTAGGTGATTGAAAATAAACACATTAGTAAGTTTACAACTCGGTAACTTTATTTGCATGCTTTTCCATCTTTTCTATGAAATATTGCATTTTTCCATCTATATCGAACCTGATTTCGTTTTTATCCACAGATAATATTCTATATTTGCGCAAAATATTTTGAAGCGCTCGTCGTTATTTATATATGTATTATAAAAAAATTATAACGGTATTGTTGATTTTTCTATGTACGGCCTGTGCCTCGCATAAAAAAATGGTGAAAAAAGCGGAATTAGCGTATGCCAACGGGGAATACTTGAAAGCCGTTGAACTCTACGAGCAGCTTGCCGAAGGCGAAGAATCGAAATACATAAAAACTTCATACCAATATATCATTGCCGAGTGCTACCGCCATCTAAATGACTCAAAAAAAGCGGAAATCGCCTACAAAAAAATTGCAAAACAAAAATCATCAAAGGAAAAAACTGCCACCTACTGGTATGGCTATTATTTGCTGAAATCGGAGAAATTCGACGAAGCGGAAAAAATGTTTAAAGCATACAAAAAGTCAAATCCCCGCGACCATCGCGGCGCAAATGGTATTTTGTCGTGCTCGCTCGCCGTGGCGTATAAAGAAAAACCGACGCGCTACCTCGTTGAAAATATTAAAGTGCTGAATTCCAAGTTCAACGATTTCTGTCCAATGTATTCCGACAATAGCTACGATGCAATTTATTTCACTTCATCACGAATTGAAGAAGGTGTGAAACCTCAAATAAATCAAGTTTCGGGAATGAATTTCACCGACATTTACGAGGCTCGCTACGACAGAAAAGGGAAATGGAAAGAACCTGAAAAAATCTTGGATTCCACTGTAAACTGTGAATTCGATGATGGAAATGTTTCTATTTCATCGGATGGTTTTACTATGTATTTCACCCGCTGTTTGCAGGAACCAGGCAAGCAACTCGGTTGTCAGATTTATACTAACACATATAGAAACGGTTCGTGGCATTCCACCCAGCTGGTGGAGATTGTTCCCGATTCAATTTCCATCGGGCAACCTGCTATTTCCCCTGACGGGCTGACATTATATTTTAGTTCACGAATGAAAGGCGGACACGGCGGCGCAGATATTTGGAAAGTGGAACGGGCTTCGGAAAACGGAGTGTGGGGACGACCGATAAACCTGGGAACTTCAATCAATACCGAAGGCGACGAAATGTTTCCTTATGTACGGCAGGATGGGACTCTGTATTTTGCCTCTGATGGATTGCCTGGTATGGGCGGACTCGATATTTTCAGGGCTGTGAAAGGCGACGATGGAAAATGGAAAGTCACTAATATGATGTATCCTATAAACTCCTCGCAAGACGATTTTGGTATTGTGTTTCAAGGAAATAAGGAACAAGGTCTGCTGACCTCAAACAGAAAAGGTACTCGAGGAATGGAAGATATTTATTCATTTGAATTGCCAGAACTAAAACTTGCCGTTGAAGGATCCATGATTGACATTTCCGTAAACAAACCGATTGTTGAGGGCGATGTGACGCTGATTGGCAGCGATGGTTCGCTACAAACTGCTAAAACAAAACAAGACGGTACATATTCATTTAAACTGGAACAATACACCGACTATATTATTATAGGTTCGTATCAAGGTTTTTTGAAACAGAAAGTTCAAATTTCCACAGCTAATATCGGCGACGACACCACGTTTAAGCAGAATCTTGACCTGATTACGATGAGTAAACCTGTGGAAATACCTAATATTTACTACGACCCCGGCAAATGGACCCTTAACGAAGCCTCGAAATCGGCGTTGGAACAGTTAGGAAAATTGTTGGACGATAATCCAAACATCACAATTGAATTGGGTGCCCACACCGATATGGTAGGCGACGCAAATGCCAACCTTCAGTTGTCGAAACGCCGTGCGCAGGCTGTTGTGGACTACTTGGCGCAACGCGGCTACGATGTTGACCGACTTGTGGCTAAAGGCTACGGTGAATCGGTACCTGTTGTCGTGACTGAAGAAATTGCGAAACAAGACACTGCTTTTGTGGTTGGAACAAGCCTTTCGCAGGAAGTAATTGAAAAACTGCCAAAAGAAACTCGTGAAAAAGCAAATCAAATAAACCGTAGAACCGAGTTGAGAATCTTATCAACCGACTATATTCCAAAACCAGAATATTTCGTTCGCCAGAAAAAGAAACAATTTGCAAAACGATAATCCTAAAATTTTAAATTCATTGAATGGGATTTCTTAGATTTATTCTTTTTCATTCAAAATTATTTTTATATTTGCACTCGTAAAAACAACGATATGCTTTTAGAAACTGTATTTGTGGTAGTCGTGGATGTCATTCAGTAATGAATGGTGTTTGACTATTTCCAATATAAAGCACCATTCTTCACTAAGTCTGGTGCTTTTTTATTTCGGGGCACATCAAAGGATTTAAGAATTAAAAATTAAGATACAATGGGATTTCCGTTACGAAGCGAAACATCGACGCAAGGCCGTCTGATGGCAGGAGCACGAAGCTTATGGCGTGCTAATGGTATGAAAGAAGAACAAATTGGCAAACCTATCATTGCCATTGCAAACTCGTTTACACAATTTGTTCCCGGTCACGTACACCTACACGAAATTGGTCAAAAAGTCAAAGCTGCCATCGAAGCTCAGGGCTGTTTTGCGGCTGAATTCAATACCATAGCAATCGACGACGGAATCGCAATGGGACACACGGGAATGTTGTACTCCCTCCCCTCTCGCGAAATCATCGCCGACAGCGTTGAATATATGTGCAACGCTCACAAAGTTGACGCTCTCGTTTGCATCAGCAACTGCGACAAAATCACTCCGGGAATGTTGATTGCCGCAATGCGATTGAATATTCCTACAATTTTCGTCTCGGGCGGACCTATGGAAGCCGGCGTGATCAACAAAGAAAAATACGACTTGATTGACGCAATGGTCATGGCTCTCGATTCGAACGTAAACGACGCGACTCTTGACGCTGTTGAGAAAAACGCCTGCCCTACCTGTGGTTCTTGTTCGGGTATGTTCACGGCTAACTCAATGAACTGCTTGACAGAAGCTCTTGGTTTGTCGCTTCCAGGCAACGGTAGCATTGTGGCAACACACAAAAATCGTGAGAATTTGTTCATCCGTGCGGCAAAACAAATCGTTGAAAACACCAAGAAATACTACTACGACGGCGACACATCGGTTCTTCCTCGTTCCATCGCCACACGTGCGGCATTCCTCAATTCAATGAAGATGGACATTGCAATGGGCGGCTCGTCGAACACGGTGCTACACCTTTTGGCTGTGGCTCACGAAGCTGGCGTGGAATTCAAGATGAAGGACATTGACATGCTTTCGCGTCAAGTTCCTTGTATCTGCAAAGTTGCTCCAAATACGAAGAAATATCACATTGAAGATGTGAACCGTGCCGGCGGCGTGATGGGAATCCTCGGCGTTCTTGACCGTAACGGCTTGCTCGACACGTCTGTAAAACGTGTTGACGGACTGACATTGAAGGAAGCGTTGGATTCATACGACATTCTTCGTCCGACGGCAAAGGCAGAATTGACGGAAATCTACAAAAGTGCTCCGAAAGGCGACAGAACAACGGCTATGGGTTCTCAAAACACTATGTACAAGGACTTCGACACCGACCGTGAAAATGGCTGTATTCGCGACATTAAGAACGCATACACCAAAGACGGCGGTCTGGCAGTATTGTTCGGAAACATCGCCAAAGAAGGTTGTATCGTGAAAGTTGCCGGTGTTGACGAATCACTGTTCACATTTAAAGGAACAGCAAAAGTATTTCATTCTCAAGAAGATGCGTGCGAAGCAATCATCACCGACAAAATTCAGGCAGGCGACGTGGTTGTCATCATCTACGAAGGTCCGAAAGGTGGTCCGGGCATGCAGGAAATGCTCTACCCTACTTCATACCTAAAATCAAAACATTTGGGCAAAGCATGCGCACTCATTACCGACGGGCGTTTCTCTGGCGGAACTTCTGGTTTGTCAATCGGACACGTATCGCCCGAAGCGGCAAGCGGTGGCGAAATCGGATTGGTACGCGACGGCGATTCAATCTTGTTCGACATTCCTAACCGTAAGGTGGAACTTCTCATCTCCGACCAAGAAATGGAAAAACGAAGAAACGAAGAACTTGCAAAAGGCAAAAATGCTTTCAAACCGAACAGAGAACGTTTCGTTCCCGATTCGCTGAAAGTATATGCACAAAACGTTGCTTCGGCAGACCTTGGAGGAGTTCGCGTGATTGAATAATGTACAATGCACAATTCATAATGCACAATGAGAAACTCATAATTCATAACTATTAACTCATAATTAAAAACATGACTGGAGCAGACGCAATATTACAATGCTTGACAAACGAGGGAATCGACACCGTTTTCGGCTATCCGGGCGGAACGATTATGCCTTTGTACGATAAATTATATAGTTACACCGACAAATTACGTCACATTCTCACCCGCCACGAGCAAGGAGCCGTTCACGCGGCACAAGGTTACGCACGTGCAACGGGAAAAGTTGGCGTTTGTATGGCGACTTCGGGTCCTGGTGCCACAAACTTGGTTACGGGTATTGCCGACGCAATGATTGACTCAACGCCTATCGTGGCAATCACCGCACAAGTCGTTGCCCGCTCTTTGGGAACCGACGAGTTTCAGGAAGTTGACATCATTGGTGTGACAATGCCAATCACTAAATGGAACTACCAAATCACCTCGGCCGACGAAATTCCAGAAATTATCGCCAAGGCGTTCTATCTGGCTCGCACAGGCCGTCCGGGTCCAGTCTTGATTGACATTTCGAAAGATGCTCTTGTAACTGAAATTGCCAACTTCACCTACAAACCGTGTGAATACGTTCGTGGCTACTATCCGTACCCGAAACTGAACCAGACGGAAATTGACGAAGCCATCAAGTTGATTGACAACGCAAAACAACCTATCATCTTTGCCGGTCATGGTGTGGAACTTTCGCAGGCACAAGATGAACTGATTGCTTTGTCGGAAAAGGCGAACATTCCTATCGCTTCGACCATAATGAGTTTGAACACAATCAATTACGACCATCCAAATTTCGTTGGAATGCTCGGAATGCACGGAAACTACGCGCCGAACATCAAAACCAACGAAGCCGACGTGATTATTGGCGTGGGACTTCGTTTCGACAGCCGTGTGACGGGTAATCTCGCCAAATTTGCAAAACAGGCGAAAATCATCCACATAGAAATCGACCGTGCCGAAATCGGTAAAATTCTTCAGCCGACGCTTGCAGTGAACTGCGATGCGAAAACAGCCCTGAAAGCACTTGCCGACGGCGTTAAACCAGCGAACCACCAAGCGTGGATTGACAGTTTCAAACCATTGGATAAAATCGAACACGACGAAGTGATTGAAAACGCAATTCATCCAAAGTCGGGCGACATAAAGATGGGCGAAGTCGTAAACTTGATTTCTGAAAAAACCAAAGGAACCGCCATCGTTGTAACCGACGTAGGTCAAAAC
>DFGI01000068.1 GCA_002371705.1 Bacteroidales bacterium UBA3754 | reverse complement strand
CGCAATGGCATTGTAAAACTTGATTTTGAATACATACTAATCTTCAAAAAACAAGGCAATGCACCTAAACCGACAGCTGAACAGAAAGCACAATCGGCTATGACCAATGAGGAATGGAACACATATTTTAATGGACATTGGTATTTCAATGGTGCTAAGCAAGATAAGCATTTGGCAATGTTCCCCGAAGAGTTGCCTAAGCGACTGATTAAAATGTTTTCATTTCCACAAGAAACTGTTTTAGACCCATTTATGGGAAGTGGAACAACAGCGGCTGTAGCCAAAGCACTAGGACGTAATTCTGTCGGCTATGAGATTAATCCTGATTTTATTCCATTGATGAAGGAACGCATAGATGCAAATAACCTTATAGAAACAGCAAATCTCGAAATCAAAAAACAGACAATCAACATCAATTTTGAGGAAGAAATCAATAACTTGCCTTACCGCTTTGTTGATGTCCACAAAACGGACAAAAAAATTGATGTAAAAAAACTTCAATTTGGTTCTAAAATCGACAAAAACAGCAGTACCGAACGCGAAGAGTTGTTTAGCGTAAAACAAGTTATTTCGCCAGAATTAATTTTACTGAATAATGGATTAACTGTCAGATTGATAGGAATCAAGCAAAACCCACAAATTAACGGTAAGGCAACAGATTTTTTACTTTCAAAATTCAAAGGCAAAAGAGTTTTCTTGAAATACGATGATATAAAATACGATACAGACAACCATTTGATGGTATATATGTATTTGGAGAACAAGACTTTCATCAATGCACATCTACTCAAAAACAATTTAGCACTTGTTGACGAAAGCATTGATTATAAATATAGAAAAAAATTCCAAAATCTGTAGATATGAATGATGAACAAAGTGCAATTTTAAGTTACCTAAAAGAAAATGCTCTTGGGTATGAAAATAGAAAAACTTCTACTCAAATACGAGAAGAACTAAATCTTGAAAGCGGCGGTGTAACAAATGAACACGTCAGAGAACTAATTAGAGATTTAATTTTACATCACAATGCTTGTATTGGAAGTTTAATGTGGGAAAATGGATATTGGATAATTCAAACAGAAGATGAATTAAATCGTGTTTGCGAAAGTTTAGAGAACAGGGCGGAATCTATTAAAAATAGAGCAACTGTATTACGTAATAATTGGAACAATCAAAACAATGGCTAAACAGGAAAAATATTCAATGGAATTTGGCAAGAAAGAACGTGTTTTGAACTATGCTTGCCAAACATACCAACTTTCACGCCCAAATAAAGTTGGTGCAGTAATGGCGTTGATTCGCGAGTGTCAACCACAAACCATTCAAGAATGGGAACAATGGTATTTTGAAAACGCGAAAACCGATGGCAAAAACTCATTCAAAATTACGCACGAAAGTTTGACAGAACTCGGCGAACGCCTATACGACAAAATCACAGAAGTAGTTATTCCCGAATGGGAAGAAGCATTCAAGCAACTGACAAAACAAGATTGCATTGATTACATCTACAATCTGACCATAAACCGCACATACGATGGATATTTGCGTGAAAAATCTGTTATCAATGATGGATTGGCTAAGCTATTTCCTGAACTAACATTTGAGGAAACCGACCCCGAATTAGACCATGCTGGTGACATCGACTACATTGCAAAAATTGGAGATAAAGCTATTGGTATTCAGATAAAACCAATTACCGCCAAAGCAAACTTTGGCTCTTATTCTCTTACTGAACGTATGAAAGCAAGTTTTGCAGACTTTACAGAAAAGTTTAGTGGCAAGGTTTTCATCGTTTTCAGTTTGGATAAGGAAATTGCAAACAAAGATGTGATTGAGGAGATTAGAAAAGAAATTGAAAGGTTGAAAAAATAATAATGACATGATGGAAGAGAAAATTAAACATTTAGAGTTTGTGCAAAGTATTATTACACGCATGAATACCTGCTCATTCCAACTAAAAGGATGGATGATAACTATTGTATCAGCATTGTTGGCGTTATTTGCGAGTAGTTCTAATGAACTCTATATCTATATAGCAATTGTGCCAACTTTAATATTTTGGTTTTTGGATACGTATTACTTACAACAAGAAAGAAAATTCAGAGGACTATATAATGATATAGTGTTAGGAAATATTGGCAATTTTGAAATGCCAATCGATAATTATGTCTATACCCCAAAAAACAAAAGTAGTAATAAGTATCGCTATGGCAAAGTGTTTATGTCAAAAACATTATGGCCATTATATGGCATAATTGCCATCGGATTGCTGATTACAGGGATTGTGTTGACTATCAATAATGTAAATTGTTTATAACCATGCCGAAAAGACAAGTTTTTTACAGCTTTCATTATAAAAATGATGTGATGCGTGTGGCTCAAATAAGGAATATTGGAGCTATTGAAGGAAACAAACCTGTTTCAGAAAACGCATGGGAAGAAGTAAAGAAAAAAGGCAATAAGGCCATTGAAGACTGGATTGATGAAAACATGAAATACCGTTCATGTGTTATTGTTCTTGTCGGTGAAGAAACTTCTCAAAGAAAATGGGTTAAATATGAAATAGAAAAGGCTTGGAATGATGGCAAGGGACTTTTGGGCATATACATTCATAACATAAAATGTCCACGAAATGGGAAATGCAACAAGGGTGATAATCCGTTTGAACAATTTGAATTGAATGGAACAAATTTTTCTAAAATCGTAAAATGCTATAATCCAACATGGTATGATGCATATAATGACATAAAAAATAACATTGAGGATTGGATAGAAGAAGCTATCAAAATTAGAAAACAGTATTAAATGGATGAATATGGCTCATAAGACTTTTATTTCATATAAATACAGCGAGGCACAAGATCTTCGTGATAGAATAATTGACGCTTTAGGCGAAGATGCCACCTTTTACAAAGGAGAAACAAGTGATTCCCCTGATTTAACAGATACTTCTACAGAGAACATAAAAAAAGTGTTGCGAGATATGATGTACGACACATCTGTTACAATCGTCATTATTTCCCCACACATGAAAGAAAGTAAATGGATTGATTGGGAAATTGAATATTGTTTAAAAAGCATTTCACGTAAGAATAGAACTTCTCACACAAATGGAGTTGTTGGTGTGATTATGAAATGAAACGGAGGATACGATTGGTTCAAGCAGACCAACATTAATGCTGACGGTTGTGTTTCATCATCGTACAACGAAAAGTATTTGTACGAAATCATTAAAAACAACAGATATAATCAAAATCCTAAGCAATATAGTTGCTCAATTTGTAAGAGCGTTAATGCCTTAGCAGGTTCTTACATTTCATTTGTTGAAGAGGATGACTTTCTTGAGAATCCCCCAAAATATATTGAAAACGCATACAATAAAAGTGAAAATGATGCGGAAGGCTATGATTTAGTAAAACAAAGGTAGTTGAACAACCGCCCATAAAAAACTTGCTCATTCCTGCCAACAGCAGTGCAACATCGGTTTATCAGGCGCTCAACGACAATGGTGGCATTTGACTGATGTTCGAGACAGAGGGCGACACGCTTGCCAACACGTTCAAATCCGACTATGGCAATTTCTCTGATGGTTTTCGCAAGGCGTTCCATCACGAAATGATTTTTCTATACTCGTCGCAAAGACGAGCATAGAAAAAAATTTCTTCATCTTTTGCCGAAAATCAATCAGTCGGATTCCAACCGCTGAACCATTTCACCTGCTCTTCATAACTCATATTGAAGTAGCGTTTTTCCTTGTTCAGCGCACGGATTTTAGCCATTTCAACATTCGAAAGCGCAAAATCGAACACACTGATGTTTTCTTTTATGTAATCGGGGTTCGATGTGCCAGGAATTACCGAAAAACCTTCTTGCAGATGCCAGCGGATAATCACCTGCGCCGCACTTTTGCCGTGTGCTTTTGCAATGCTGTTGATGACAGGGTCGTGCAGAATCTCGCCCTTGCTTTCACGTCCGCCAAGTGGAAACCAGCATTCAATCTGAATACTTTCGGCTGCGCAACGTTCCTGCCAATGTTTGCGTTGGGCGTACGGGTGGCACTCAATCTGCATAATCTGCGGCTTCACTTTCGCCGAGTTGATGAGCGAATCGAAAATCTCGTCCTTCACGTCGAAATTGCTGATGCCAATGGTGCGCACCTTGCCCGTTGCCAGAGCCTGTTCCATTTCCCTCCAACCGCCCACGAAATCACCCATTGGCTGATGAAAATAGACAAGGTCGATGTAGTCGAGACCAAGACGTCCGAGCATACGGTCGATGGCTTTCAGCGTTTTGCCTTCGCCGTATTCGTTAGGCCATAGTTTGCTTGTAATCCAGATGCTGTCGCGGTCAACGCCGCTGTCTTTGATGGCTCGGCCAAGACTTCGCTCATTCTGGTAGGCGTGGGCACAGTCGAAATGGCGGTAGCCCAGTTCAAGAGCTGTTTTCACGGAATTGTACGCATCGTCGCCTTCGGGAATCATATACAATCCAAGTCCGAACTGTGGCATACGCACGCCGTTGTTGAGCGTGAGATAGGGTTGTTGTGCAAATGTTGTCATAGTACCTAAAATTGTTAAGATGGATATTAAAATTCGTTTCATAATCATTCGTTTTTCGGTTCGATGTTTTTGATGAATTTAGCAGGATTGCCGCCCACAATGGTGTTCGGGGCAACGTCTTTGGTGACAATCGCGCCAGCCGCCACCACAGCATTTTCGCCCACCGTCACGCCAGGCAGAATGGTCGCGCCCGCGCCAATCCAGGCGTTTCGACAGATTCTGACAGGTTTACAGATGAGCAACTGACGGTCGTAAAGGTCGTGATTATTGCTGATTAACTGCACATTAGCGGCAATCATTACATTCTCTTCGATGGTTATTCCTCCACGCGACATTAGCAGACAGTTATTCATAATAAGTGCGTTGTCGCCAATTTTCACACGGTCGAAGCAAACGCCTGTGAGTCCAGGCATTACACGCACGCCGCTGCCCAGGTTTTTACCGAACAAATCCTTTACAAGTGCGTCATATTCAGGTGTATAAGGCATTGTCTGACCAAGTTTGAAAAGCGTTTGTGCCTGACGCATACCTTCTGCGAGTTCTTCAGGCGTTGTCTGTCGTGGGTCCACTACAAATGTTTCCATATCGTTTGTTTTTTAATGATTTATTATGATGCAAAAATAGCGGTGGCTGACCGAATATCTGTTTCACAAAAAGAGCCGAAGTTTTCACTTTTTGAAGAAAACGTACTATCTTTGCCTCTATGAAATCAAATTTCACATATTCCACCGATTTTTACGGAATCAACAGCCAAGCACTGACAGACTGCTGCGTGCACCTGATTTGTTTGGAAGGCGAAGGCAGTTTCGTGTTCAACGGCAAGGCGTTCCGAATGTTCAAAAACGACATTTTGGTGACGTCAACGCCGTGTAAAATCAAAAACCTTGCCGCGCCCGAAAGTGCTGTGTTTGAATGGTTTGCCGCACCAAACAGTTTCTTGGGCGGACTGCTGCCTGCCAACAACTACAGCATTGGTGGCAGTATCAGTCTGAATGCCAACCCCATAATCCCACTTTCCGATGCCGATGCCGAGCAATTTTTATCCGACATACACCATATCCGTGAGCGTATGGACAAAACCGACTCGCGCTTCTACGATGGAATAATGGGAAGTCTTTGCCTGACAATGATTTACGACATTTTTGAATTTCACGCCAAATATTACGGTGCCATCGAGCACACCGAACGCGCGGGCTATATTGTCCGCAGTCTGATGGATTTGCTTTCGACGGGAATCTGCCGCACCGAGCGCGAGATGAGATATTATGCCGAGCGGCTGAATGTCTCGCCCAAATACCTGTCGGCCACCGTCCGCCGAATGACAGGCCACAGCGTCACTTCGTATATCGACCGCCACGCCGTGCCCATTCTCAAAAATCTGCTCAACGACGAACGTCTCTCAATCACGCAAGTTGCTGAAATGATGAATTTTAAGACTCTATCGTACTTCAGCCGCTACTGTAAGAAGCAGTTGGGAATGTCGCCGCAGGAATACAGAAAGAGTTTGCAACCGAAATAATCTATTTATTTGGTTGCAAACAGTTATTGGATTCTCACGCCAACCATTGTCATATCATCCACTTGTTCGGAACCAGCTTGCCAGTCGTTGATTGTGGTTTCAAGCTTAGATCCAATTTCAGCCATGGAAAGGTTGTTGTGTGTAACTAAGAATTCCATTAATCGGCGGCTCTTGAATTTTTCCCTGTCTGGATTTGTTTGGTCTTGAATACCATCGCTCATAAAATATAAGGAATCACCGCTTTGTAGTTGAATTTCAATATTTTGGAAATCTTCTTCGTGCATATAGTTTCCAATTGGCATACGGTCGCCTTTTATTTTAGTTGCTTCGCCGTTTCTGACAAGTATGGCTGATTGATTTGCCGATGCGAATTTCATTATTTTTGTCTCAGGATTGATAATACCAATGGTCATATCCATACCGTCGCTGATGGAAAATCCGTCTTTTGAATTTTGCGCCAACATATTTTTCACAACCGTTCGCATACGATTCAGAATCGTTGCCGGTTGCAATTCTTCACCCAAAATCTCCATTGAGTTGATAATATCTTTTATAGAGCTGATACCCATCATACTGAGCATGGAACCCGGAACGCCGTGCCCGGTGCAGTCTGCCTCAATTATTATTTTGAGGTTTTTCATTTGCTCAACAATATACCAGTCGCCCGAAATTATGTTTCGTGGTTTGTAATATACCATGCTGTCGGGGAATACATCAGCTACATTGTCGATTGAGCTGACGGCAGCACGTTGGATTCTGCTTGCATAGTTGATTGATTCCGTGATTTCTTTGTTGGCGATTGCCAATTCTTCTTTTTGAATGTAGAATTCTTCAAGCAGTTCGGCAACTTGTCCCATTTCGTCGGGAGATTCTTTTATCGAAACAATTTCGTCGGTGTTTGACGATGCCAACGAGCGGGAAATCTTTTTCAGTGGACGCATCACTTTGTTGCGCATAAATAGGAGTAGTCCTCCCATTGCGAGCAAACACATACTGATAAGTCCGATGAAAACAGGTATTATTTTCGCAAAATTTTCTTCCACGCTGTTTTCGAACACAGTGTTCATGTTTGCTTGGCGGATTTGTGTGATATTATCAAGTTCCTTCGATATTATAATATTGTAACGATTGTTTTCGTATTCTTGCGTGATTGAATCAGTTCCATTTGTGGAAATGCCTGTGTAAATTGCACCGAGCGAAGTCCTGAAATCTTCGAGCAAATCGTGGTTGATTTCGCGTGCCACAAGCATATAGCCTTTGGGCTTTCGTTTGTGCGCATTGTCAGCCGATGGGGTGATGGTTGCGCAAAAGTATTCCATCAGCTGGTCATTATTATATATGTAAAAATTGACCAACCCCGTGTCTTTGAAACATTCTGTGAAATTTTTGAACGTAAACGGAAAGAAATTGAAGTTTTTATAGGAATCTTCGATTTTTTTGTATTTGCGGATGCCAACCGAGTCGTACATTGCAATCATTGCTGCGGAATACATATTGGTCATATACCCAAAATTGTCTTCGAGCCAAGCCGAATCGCTTTGTTGGTAGTCGTGGTTGATAAAATTCACAACTTCGTCCCAAGCGGAATTGTCGCGGACAGCGTTGATGAAATTTCCCGATTTTGCGTGCCATACGTTTTCCGACATTGAGCGGAGTTCGTTTTTGGTGATTTCCACAAGTTCTTTGTGTTGATGAATTTGCCAGAATATATATATTGCCAAACTGGTAATAACTACAACTGATGTCACTAATGCAACATTCGCCATTTGCGAAAGTAAAGATTTGAATTTTTTCATAAAATCTGTTTTTAAAACAAATATAGGAAAAAGTTGTAATAGTATAATTTTTTTGTAAAAAATATTTGTGTAATGTGTTATTTATTATATTTGATTGATAATCAGATTGTTATCTAAGTTCAATGATAGAACAACCGTTAATTTTGAAAAAAAGGAGATAGACGATTGTGCGTTACAACCGAAATTTATTATTTTTGCCACGGTTTTCGGGGTTTAGCGCAGTTGGTAGCGCGCTACGTTCGGGACGTAGAGGTCGCCCGTTCAAGTCGGGTAACCCCGACATTTGAATCCTTACACATAATAATGTAGGGATTTTTTGTTTTATATCCCATTGTTTGAAAAATTGTTGAAACAAAGGTTGTCGCCCACGATAAGTAACTTGGTATAAAGTAGTATTTTTGGATTTCTAAAAAATGTAGAGTAGTGGCGAAATCTATTGATACACCTATGATGCGGCAATATTTCCAAATGAAGGAAAAGCATCCCGATGCGATATTGCTGTACAGAGTGGGCGATTTTTACGAAACGTATTCTTCCGATGCGGTGCTCACGTCGCAGATTCTGGGTATAACACTCACGCGCCGTGCGGCAGGAACTCCCAACGAAACAGAAATGGCTGGATTCCCGTTTCACGCGCTCAATACGTATTTGCCCAAATTGGTACGTGCGGGGCAACGGGTTGCCATTTGCGAGCAGCTTGAAGACCCTTCGAAGACCAAAACATTGGTGAAACGAGGCATTATTGAACTCGTAACGCCCGGTGTTTCGTTGAGCGATAGTATTCTGGAAAACCGAGAAAATAATTTTCTCGCAGCTTTGTATTTTTCACATTCCATGGTTGGGGTCGCGTTTCTTGACATTTCCACAGGTGAATTTTTGGTTGGGCAGGGTTCGGTTGATTATGTGGAAAAATTATTGAACAGTTTTCAGCCGAAAGAATTATTGTTCAATAGGGAACAGGAACATTTATATAAAGAAAATCTCTATCGGGAAAATGTATGCGTTTCCAAACTCGATGATTGGATTTTTACCACGGAGGCGGCTACCGACAAGCTTTTATCGCATTTTGAAACCACATCGTTGAAAGGTTTTGGTATTGATGAAATGCCGCAAGCGATAATTTCCGCAGGCGCAATCCTGCATTATCTCGACATTACGGAGCATAAATGCGTGGGACACATACGCAACATTGCACGTATTGATATGGAAACCTATGTTTGGCTTGATAAATTCACCATTCGCAATTTGGAATTGTTTGGTTCGGAAAACCAAGGTGCAAAAACATTGCTTTCGGTTCTTGACCAAACGAAAACATCAATGGGAGCGCGTTTGCTCCGTCGTTGGATTGCGTTGCCGTTGCGAAAAATAAGCGACATCAACGCTCGTTTGGACGTTGTGCAATCATTTGTGGAACAACCTGATGTGGTTGATGAGCTTTCTTGCCAACTTTCGGCTATGTGTGACTTGGAACGTATCATCGCCCGTGTGGCGACTAATCGAATCACACCACGCGAAATTCTTCAGTTGGAACGGACATTGGCTGGCATCGAGCCATTGAAAAAATTGTGCGGCGAATCAGCAAATGAAACATTACAGGCTTTTGCCAATCAGTTGAATTCCTGCGACGCTTTGCGTGAACGAATTGTGCGGGAAATCAATCCCGAAGCGGGAAACGCCATAAACAAAGGAAATATAATTAATTCTGGCGTCAACAAGGAACTTGATGAACTGCGCGACATTGCCTACAATGGTAAGGATTATCTGCTGAAAATGCAGGAACGCGAGGAACAACGCACGGGCATTCCCAAAATAAAGGTCGCTTTTAACAATGTGTTTGGCTATTACATTGAGGTCCGAAACACGCATAAGGATAAAGTGCCATCCGACTGGATCCGCAAACAAACGCTTGTGGGGGCTGAACGCTATATTACGGAGGAATTAAAAGAATACGAGGAAAAAATTCTCGGCGCGGAGTCGCGCATTCTTGAAATTGAACAACAGCTTTACACAAATTTGGTGCAAAGTATTTCGCAATACATTGAAACAATTCAACTTGATGCAAGTATTGTTGCCCAGATTGATTGTTTGTTCTCGTTTGCAAGTATTTCGCTGTCAAATAATTACTGTCGTCCGGAAATCAACGATTCTATGGTGCTCGACATTAAGAATGGCCGTCATCCTGTGATAGAAACGGAAATGCCTCCAGGCGAGCAGTATATTGACAATGATGTGTATTTAGATGATGAGAAACAGCAGATTATCATCATCACTGGTCCGAATATGGCTGGTAAGTCAGCTTTGCTGCGGCAGACGGCGTTGATTGTGCTTATGGCGCAAATGGGGTGTTTTGTGCCTGCAAGTGCGGTTACTATGGGCGTGGTTGACAAGGTGTTTACCCGTGTGGGCGCATCCGACAATATTTCGCAGGGTGAATCCACATTCATGGTCGAAATGAACGAGGCGGCAAATATTTTGAACAATATGACGAGCCACAGCCTTGTTTTGTTCGATGAACTTGGACGGGGCACCAGCACCTACGATGGAATATCCATTGCATGGTCGATTGTGGAGTATTTGCACGAATGTCCGACAGCACGGCCAAAAACATTGTTTGCCACTCATTATCATGAACTTAATGAACTAGAAAAGGCGTTTCCTCGTGTACGGAATTATAATGTTTCGGTGCGTGAACAAAATCAAAAGGTTATATTCCTGCGGAAACTCGTGCGCGGCGGAAGCGAACATAGTTTTGGTATCCACGTGGCGAAAATGGCTGGTATGCCGAAATCGGTGGTGAAACGAGCCAACGAGATTCTGAAGGAACTTGAGGGTTCCAGCGAAAACGCAAAAGCGTTGACAAAACCGTTGAAAGAAATAGAGCAGACGCGCGAAGGCTATCAAATGAGCATTTTCCAATTGGATGACCCAGTGCTGTCGCAAATCCGCGATGAACTGCTTGGCATAGAAATTAATAATTTAACGCCGATAGAGGCTTTGAATAAATTAAACGATATTAAGAAATTCCTTGAAAAATAAGAATATGTGGGAACTATGTAAAAAATATGGCAAAAAAGCGTGGACAGTGGTCTGTGCATTTTTCCGTTGGTTTCTTGCCAAAGGTAAACCTTTGTATGTGAGGTGTTTCCGATGGTTTTTATTCTGCTTGCTTGTGGCGTTTTGCTATGTGGCGGCTGTTGAAGTGAATTTGTTCAATTTGTTCGGCTATTCACCGTCGATCCGTGAACTGAAAAATCCGCAGCAGTGTGTGGCGTCGGAGGTGTATGCTGATGATGGACGGCTTATAGGCAAGTTTTTCTACGAAAACCGCACGCCGGTAACCTACGAAGACTTGTCTCCATTGCTCATAAATACGTTGATAGCGACCGAAGATACTCGTTTCTACGAACATCATGGCATTGATTTCAAAGCATTGCTGCCTGTAATAAAAGATATGCTGAAGGGCAATCCACGGGGAGGAAGTACAATTAGTCAGCAGTTGGTGAAAAATCTTTTCAAAACACGTAAACAGGACCACGGCCTGTTGGGAAAAATTCCTGGTGTGAAAATGTTTGTGATTAAATCGAAGGAATGGATTTCAGCGGTGCGGATTGAAATGCACTTCACCAAAGAAGAACTATTGACTTTGTATTTCAATACGGTTGACTTTGGCAGCAATTCCTACGGCATCAAAGCGGCTGCAAAAACGTTCTACAACAAGGAACCGAAAGATTTGGACGCAAACGAGTGCTCCGTGCTGATTGGTATGTTGAAAGCGCCTACGGCGTATAGTCCCGTGCTGAATCCCGATCGTTCACTCGGACGACGGAATGTGGTGCTTGGCATTATGAAACGCGAGGGGGTAATTTCACACGCATTGTACGATAGTGTTGTTGTTCAGCCAATTACGTTGCATTACAAAGTGGAATCGCCCATAGAAGGCATTGGAAATTATTTTCGTCAAGCGGTGTATGCATATTTGAAACCGTGGCTCAAAGAAAATGAATTGGATATTTTTGCCGATGGCCTAAAAATCTATACCACATTGAATTACGATATGCAAGTGTATGCCGAGGAGGCTATGACGCAAAATATGAAACGGGTACAAAAACAATTCGACGCACACTGGAAAAACCAAAATCCGTGGATTGACGGCAATAAAAAGGAGATTCCGAATTTTCTTGAAAATGTGATTCGCAAATCGTGGTATTACAGCCGATTGAGCGCGAAATATAAAGGTAATCAGGATTCTATAGATTATTACATTAACGAAAGACGTGCGCAAAAGCTGTTTTCGTGGAAAGGTGACATCGACACGGTGTGTAGTTTCGTGGAAGCCACAAATTATTTGAAACGGTTGCTGCATACCGGGTTGGTTGCCATTGAACCGGAAACGGGTGCGATAAAAGCCTATGTGGGTGGGTTGGATTATAATCATTTTAAATACGATAATGTCCGTTCTATGCGCCAGCCGGGTTCGTCGTTCAAAACATTTGTTTACACAGCGGCTATGGCTAATGGTTGGTCGCCTTGCGATAGTTTGTCCGATATGCCAATCACCATCAATTATGTGGAAAAAGGCGAGAAGAAATCGTGGGTGCCACGAAATGCTGACCGCACGTATGTGAATGGCAATGTAGGTCTTAAATATGCCTTTGCGCACTCGTTGAATACCATTAGTGTGCAATTGACGCAAAAGATTGGTGTTGAAACAGTTATCAACCAAGCTCATCAAATGGGTATAAAATCGCCACTCGACACCGTTCCGTCAATATGTTTGGGGTCGAGCGATGTAACATTGTTGGAATTGACCGATGCGTATTGCCCGATTTTGAATTCTGGCTATCGTGTTGAACCAATGTTTGTTACGAGAATAGAGGATAAGGACGGCAATGTGTTGAAAACCTTTGAACCAATGCGGGAAAAAGTATTGGATTCGGTGACAGTGTTCCTTATGCAACAAATGTTTATTGCGTCGTTGCGAGAACCATACGGAACAACGCAGAATTTGTTTAGTTATAAATTGTTCGCCCACGATACTGATTTCGGTGGAAAAACAGGCACATCGTCGAATTACTCTGATGGTTGGTTTGTTGGAGTTACGCCGCATTTGGTTGTTGGTTCGTGGGTTGGAGCGGAGGAACGGTGCGTACATTTTCGTACATCGTCGTTGGGCGAGGGCGGAAGAACCGCGTTGCCAATGTATGGATTGTTTATGGAAAAGGTCATAAACGATAGCGCATTTGCTCAATATAGAGGCCGTTTCCCTCGCCACCTGAAAGGTTTGAAGAATCGTCCGTATTCTTGCTATACTGTCTATGTCCCGAAAAACGATTCAACAAGTGTGGATTCGTTGGGCGGTAATACCGACGGCGTTGATGAGGAGGTTCCCCCATTAAAAAATTAGACGCATGAAAAAACTTGCTTTTGTAATCGTATTGTTGTTGTATGCGGGCGTAACATTCTCGCAAGATGCTCTGTATAAACAATATAAGGCTGGCGAATGGGATAAGTTGGAGAAAAAAGTTGTCCCAGGGTTGCAAAAACAGCCTAAAGACATTGTGTATAACCACGTAGCAGGCTTAATGTATTCCAATACTGATTATGCAAAATATGATTACGACAAGGCATATACGTATTTGTTGACGGCAAAAAATGAGTTGAGCAAGGTTACGCCTGCTGAACGGGAACGTTATGCTAAGTTTGTGACTGCAAAAAAGGTGCAGAAGGACTTGGACACGGTTTGCCAACGGTTGTTCGATATGGTTATTCAATCGAAATCGGTAACTCTGTGCAATAGTTTTTTGAAAAAGTATAAGAAAGCATCGCCAGAGTTACAGAATACGATTGTGACATACAGAAATTCATTGGCGTATCTCGAAGCTCAGCAATTGAATACTGTAGCGGCATATCAGGATTTTATTTCTTTGTATCCCGATGCCAGTGAAGCGCCTTTGGCTATGAAACGTCGCGATAAACTTGCCTATGATGATGCGGTGCGGAAGAATAGTGCGGATGCGTTTATGGAATTTTTGAAGAATTATCCGAATAGTGAGTATGTTGCTGATATTCAGCAGAAATATGTGAACAAAATCTTTTCCGCATCATCGAAAGGTGGCAGTTATCGCGATTATGAAATGTTTGTGAAGGCAAATCCTGGTAGTTCGCTGGCTGTGCCTGCTCTTCGAAAAATGATGGCAATCGCAAAGCAACATAAGGATATTCCGTTGATGCAAAAAACGGTGGAGTATAGCCGCGAATTGGATTTTGAGTATGCGCTGTATGAATTTTACAAGGAGTTTACGCAGGATGGCGAGGCTTACACGCTCTATACGTTTGTGGATATGTATCCACGAACATTTCTCGATACGTTGATAGCGAAGGATTTCAAGGTTGCGGGCAAAGGCGATGCGCTGGACTTGATGGAACCATTTGATTCGGTGAAATCGTACCGCTTATTTGTTGAATACATAAAAATGGCTGCTCCCAAAGAACGGGCATTTGTGGTGCTTCAAAAGTTGATTTCCAATGATATTGCTGCGAAAAATTGGAAAAAAGCTATAAAAACTGTTTCGTCGCTACAATCGTATTTTGGAGCAAACGATAAGAGAATCAGTGATTTACTGCAAATTTTATCGGCTGCAGAGGATAAAACGATTACCGTGCGTGAATTTTCAGGAAACATCAATACAAAATCGGGCGGGGAATATTCGCCAATCATCACGGCGGACAATAATTACTTGTATTTCTGTGGAAAAAATCGTCCTGATAATGTTGGAAAATCCGAAGATATTTTTGTCTCGGAATGGACGAATGGTGAATGGGGCACACCACAGCTTGTCCGTGAACTTTCGAATCCAATGACCAACGAGGCGGTTATAAGTGTCAGCACTGATGGTACACAGATGCTGTATTTTAAGGAAGGTGTTATTTATTCCTCACAGAAAGGTACTTACGGATGGGAAGCTGGCGTGAACGTTTCCGAGGAAATTAACAATGCGAAATGGTCCGCCGATGCAATGATTACAAGCGATGGAAATGCGATCATTTTTGCTTCCGTTCGTGACGAAGGCTATAATTTATTTACCCGACAAAATGCGAATTTGGGCGTGTATCATGGCGCAATTCACCATCAATCAGATATTTACGTATCGCTGAAAACCGACAAAGGCTGGAGTAAACCTATCAATTTGGGACCAACTATCAATACAATGTACGTGGAACGAAGTCCTTTTCTTCATCACGATATGAAAACGTTGTATTTTAGTTCCGATGGGCATGGTGGTTTGGGAAACCTTGATGTGTTTGTGTCCACACGTCTTGCTGATACGTGCTGGGATTGCTGGAGCGAACCAATCAATTTGGGCAAGGAAATCAATACATCAGAGGAAAACTGGGGGTATCGAATTGCGCCGAACGGCAAGGATTTCTATTATGCAGCGCGTGAAACTGGCGCAAAACAAAATGACTTGTTTGAAATCACCATTCCTGAAAAATTCCGCCCCGAAGCAGTGGTGAACATCACGGGAAAAATTACCGATACACAAGGTAAAGCTGTTGAAACCCAGATAGTTTGGGAAGATTTGTCGTCAGGAGATATTATTGAAAAATCTAAATCGAATCCTGTTGATGGTCAATATTTTACGGTGTTGCCAAATGGTAAAATGTATGGCTATTATGTTGAAGATGAACGTTATTATCCTCAGTCGGAAAATATTGATTTGACGAATGAAAAAACGGCGCAGACAGTCTCTAAAAATATTGTGGTGACATCCTTCAAAGAAATGAAGGAACAAAAGGCTGCGGTTCGCTTGAATAATTTGTTTTTCGACAATAACAAAAGTGATTTGTTGGCTTATTCCATTCCCGAACTGCAACGTGTTGCTAAAATCATCATATCCAATAATTTACGTATCGAAATTGCTGGTCACACCGACAGCAATGGGGAAGATGACTACAATATGGCGCTTTCGCTCCGTCGTGCCGAGGCGGTAAAAGCATTCTTGGTAAAGGAAGGTTGCGATGAATCTCTGTTTACGGTTGTAGGCTATGGCGAAACAAAACCAGCAACGACCAACGATACAGAAGAAGGCAGGGCGAAAAACCGACGGGTGGAAATGCGGTTTTTATAATGCTCAATGTGTAATGCTCAATGCGTAATTAGTTAATTAAAAGGAAGTTATGTTTATTTCCGTCAGCATCAGACACTATCACGTATATTGGTTTGGGGTATTGTCGTAAAATCGAAAATGGTTTTGATTCTATTGGGAATGATGCGATTTTTTGTCCTTCAATAGTGTGGATTGTAGCACGTAATCCGTTCTCCCATATTGTGTTAGGGGAAATATTTTCAATATTAGTTGAAGTAGGGCACATTGTAATAGTCAAGTGTTTGATTGTGGCGTCAATTTCAAAATCATAGGCGTAGTCCTTCAAAATTGTGTTTCCCGCCCACGTGTCGTGGTAGCTTGGTAATGGTGATTCCACAAGGATTTGCCCAATGCAGTAGTGCGTAATTAGCGAAAATTCACCTTTTTCGTTGGTTCGGCACGAATCAGTTGCTTTTTCTTCGTTGCAATACAGTAATACTTTTGCATTCTTGATTGGAGTGTTGGAATCGTCAACAACTGTGCCCGAAATGCTGTACCACGGTGTGCAATAATATTTAAAAATTGTTGTTGGGGATGCGTTACTTTCACAATTGTTTTGTATTGAAGTAGTATATAAAGTAACCGTATCTATTGTTTTGTCGTACAATGAAATAGTGTTTCCTAAATAAATCGGTTTCTGGAGATTTTCATCGGCATACCACACGATGCTGTCGCCATCAATTGTAATGGTGTTTTCGCGATTGTAGCAAAATGCAGTGTCAATACTTGGAGGGGCGGGTACCGAGCATGCGCATTTCTTTATGCTCCGCATTGGGATTGGCTGACAGACATTTTCGTGTTCCACCCAAATTTGATATACGCTGTCGGCAATGATTTCTTCGCAGAAATATTTTGATGTGGTAATCGTGTTTCCGGAACCTATTTTGTAGCCATTTTGTGCGTTGTACCAATTGATTGCGCTGTCGCCGGCAACTTTAAATTCTATTTCAGATCCGCAAAACGATGTGTATAATGGGCTAAAATCAGGCGCTTGCGAGGTTATTGTGATGTCGCTTTCAATATCGGGACAATCGCCGGAAATATCGGTTATTTGAATGCGGTACGTTCCTGGTTCTGTCACGTTGTATGTGTTGGTGGTGTTGTCAGTGAGAATATCATCTTTGTACCATTTAATATTGAATTGTGTAGTTGAAAATGGTGTCTCTATGTCGTAAAATATTGGCGTACAAAGTGTTTTGTCTTTTCCTAACGAATATGCGCCGCAATAAGGCTCACAAATGTTTTTGATGGTTGTTAGGTAGTATCGGTCAATATTATCGCCAAGTCCAAGCTGTCCAACGGAATTGCAGCCACACACGTAGAATTTGTTTTCGTTGACGCTTTCGTTGTATGTTTCAATGTACGACACACCGCAACCCGCCGAAATTCGTACAACCCCCGAAATATTTTTCGTTGCTGATGTTTTCATATACACAGGTGCATAAAATTGAGCGAGGAAGGTATTTCCATTTCCAATTTGTCCACCTGTTGTTTGAAACAAATCATCGAAACGATTGTCGCCCCATGCAACTACTTGATTGAGACCATTGTCGTCAATAATAGCCATGGCGTGCGAAAAACCAGCGGAAATTGCCTCCACATTTTCCAAATAGTATGTTGGGGTTTCTCCGCCAGTTACGTATTCTGCGTAATTCATTGTACGATAGTGAATTCCATCTTTATCAATATGGGTTCCTTTGTATGCGCCAACGCCATATACCATTTTGTTTGAATGGAGCATAAGTCCGAACTGCCGACCACCATCAATTTCTTTAATGTTTTTTAATGGATTTTTATTTTTATCTACAACTAATTGTGGATAGTTATGGTTTTCTGAATCTCCACACCCCAATTGATTGGCTTGATTGTCGCCCCATGCGTACACGGTTCCATCGGCAGTGAGCGCATAACCATGGCTTCCGCCTGCGGCTATCATAGTAATATTCGACAAACGGGTTGTTTCGTTCAGTTTAACATACACTGGCGTATTGTGTGATGTTGTTGTTCCATCGCCAAGTTGACCATAGTCGTTGTTGCCCCACGCAACTACTTCGCCGCTTGTGAGTAGGGCGTACACATGCATTTGTCCCACGGAAATGGCGACTACATTTTCGAGAATTTCTGTGCCTGTTTCTCCTCCTAAAACTGGTCCTGCTGTTGCAGTATTGCAAATATTTGGGCACGTAACGCCCTGACCTAATTCACCATACAGATTTTGACCCCATGTGAGAATTGTCCCATTTGCCGTTAGAGCGCAGCTAATTGCACCGAAACCAGCGTCTATGCTCACAATGTTTTCAAGTGATGGAATAGCCCCTGGTGTACGCTCGTTTTCTGCTTCAGTGGTGCGACCTAATTGCCCGTAGTAATTGTCGCCCCACGATTGTACTGTTTTGGTGTTACAAATGTAAACAGAATATCCGTAACCACCCGAAAAATACGTTCTTTGGGCGATGCAATTTAAAGCAAAGATTGAAGCAAGAATTGCCGTACATATTTTGTTAGTAGATGTCATACGGAATTGTGTAATGGAATCCCCAATTAAGTCCGAAATGTGCCATAAATCCTTGAAAATCACAGTCGTTTTGTTTGAAAATCGACGGAGTTATTAGGCAATATGGCTGTACAGAAACTGCAAATTTCTTTTCAATGGCATAGGTTAGGTTGCAAGCAATTGTACTTGAGCACGTTACGGGTTTCAAAATTTTAGAAAGTGGATATATTTCATCGGAATTTATGAATATTTCGCCTTTTGCGGCAACCATCAACATTGTGTTGAGCGATATAAATGGCTGAACTACAAATGTTTTGGTAGGTGTAAAGTGCAATCCGATGCCAATTGGAATGGAAATATAGTGCCACGAAAGGGTTGTGTTGGTGTAATTGTTTTCTTCAATCTTTTTCTGATGTGTCGCAAGTTTGTATGTATAGATTGAGTCGAGTGCGGTAACTCGCACAGAATCACCGGATTCTGAGAATTTGTAATAAGTGAATATTTCTCTGTATTTCCAAAACCACAATGTGTCGGTGTATGTCTCTTTCGAATCGTTTTGGTATGTTGTTGTTGTGTAGAAACTGCGCAATCTGTTGTTATAATAGTCAATTCCGATAAAAGAAACGAAGTCTTTTTTCTTGTAGCTTATGTTGAATTGAATGTTGTAACTCAATGTGGATGAATGATTTTCTTGTAAAAGTTTTTTTGATTCACTATTGTAAAATTTGATGCTGTTTGATAGTGGACCAGAATGCAACGATAGTGTTAAACTGTTTTGTCGAGAGTGTAAATTACTCGTTTCGTAAAGTTGTTGCGTCACAACTTCCACATGTTGCAGGGTATCAATCACTTGTTTCCTCTCAAAAATTGTGTCAACCACGGTAACATGGTCTATAACTTGAATGGTGTCATATACAAGTATTGTTTTTTCTTTTTGTTGTGATTGTGTTGGAGGACGTTTGTTTTGTACTATGTTTTGTTGTTTTTTTTCGGTTATAATCACTTGTGTGCCGACAATAGAGTAATTATACTTACTAGGTAATATCTTTGCCAGAAACGCGTTAATTGAGGCGTTTGTAATGGTGATAGAAATTGTTTTGTCGGCTTGGATTATATCGCTGTTGTATGAAAATCGGTAGGGACTGATTTGTTCTATGTCGTGCAAAACGTCGGTGAGCGATTTGTTTGATGCTGAGTAGGTTATGGTTTGTGCATACGATGCCATGAACGAAATCAAGGCACTAACGCATAGTATGCATTTTTTTATATTCATAACCTCTTGTCATCAAAACTGTGACAAGATACGAATTTATTTGTAATAAGTGGTATTGATAAAGATTTATACGCATACAAAAAAAAACTCGAAGAGGGCTACTGTGTTGATGCTGAATTATTTACTGTTGCTAACAAGAACTACATTTGCATTGATTTCGTAATGAAATTCTGGAATCGCCGCTTCAATCATTTGAAGCACTTGGGCAAGAGGCAAATCTTGGTAGGTGCCGGTTAAATTCATTTTTGCAACATCGGCGCACGATTTTGTATATGCAAATTCACAATTGTAATGCCGTGCCAAATCTGAAAACACTTGACTCAAATTTGTATTGCGGAATTGCAACAAACCAGTTTTCCATGAAAGGAAATTGAGGTCGGTGTTTGTGGTCGTTACAAGTGTGTTGTTCGTCAAATCGGCACGTTCGCCTTTTTCTATGATAACCGATTGTGTATCAGTTGAAACCTGTACTTTTCCTGTTTCAACCACAACATATGCGTTATTGGTGGAATTTACTTGAAATGATGTTCCTAATACTTTGATTGTCAATTTATTACTTGTGACAGTAAAAGGAGCTTTTTCGTTTCGTGTAATTTCACAGAAAATGTTACCCGTTGCGGAAATTGTTCTGCTTGTAGCCGCAAATTCTTCGGGATACGTTACTGATGCGCCATTTTGTAGGTAAATTGTTGAACCGTCGGGTAGTGTGACGGTTTCCACAGTCGCATTGTTGTTTGCCACGGTAATTGATTCTGGCTGTTTGTTGAAGAGCGTAAAACAGCCAATGGTAAGAATCGCCACGGCAGCCACTGCGCTGATTTTCTTCCAAATAGGGAATATTTTAGCTTTTGCTGGTTTGGGCGTATGCGATGCGACAAACGAGGCAAATGCCTTGTCGCTGTTGTATTTATTGGCTTGCAGCGCATACCAAAGTTTGCAGGCTTCGGTAAATTCTTTTTTGTGGTCTTCACTTTCGTTGACCCAACGAAGAAGCTCCTCAGTCTCTGCAACTGTGGTTTGCCCAGCCAAATACTTTTCTATGTTGTCGTTAGGTATCATTTCAAATTCGATTTACAAATAAAAGACAAATAACTTTCTAAAATCCCTATGTGTCTTTTCAAATTATTAACAAAAAATCACATTATGTAGTTTGCCTCAAGTAAAACTTTAAGTGTTTTTTGGGTTGTTCATCATTTTTCGCAGCAACGTGAATGCCCGTGTAATACTGGCTTCTATGGCTTTTACCGACACATCGAGATGCTCTGCGATTTCTTTATTTTTCATTCCTTGAAATTTACTCAACAAAAGCACTTCTTTGCATCGTTCGGGGAGTTGCTCAATGGCTTCGTAGAGTTTTTTTTCTTGTTCTTGATTGTTGTTTTCGAGCGGCTCAATGGCGTGTAGTTCAATGTTTTTCAATTCAAACCATGCTTCAGATTTGTATTTGTCTTCAATTTTTTGACGATTTATTATGTTGATACAGAGGTTTTTAACTGAACGGTACAAATAAGACTGAAGATTTTCTATTTCATTAAACTTTTCGCGTTGTTCCCATAATTTGTATATAACATTTTGCACGATTTCCTCTGATTCTTCGTCGTTGGCGAGGATAGAGGTCGCATAGATGCACAATTTAGCGTAATATTGCTGATAAATGGACTGGAATCTCTCGTTCCATTCTGCATCTGAAAGTTCTTTTGTTTTTGAAGAGTCCATTTTCGCAATTAAAAATCGGGTGAAAATACAAAATTATTGACACAAAAAAACGGCAAAGAAAGAAAATCTATGCCGTATTTTGTGTGGTGAAATAAACAACCTATTGATTGTCAGCTGGTTGTGTTGGTTGTATATTATTTAAATCCGTCAATTTTGTTTTGTTGACGAACGCTGCGTAACCAATGCTTGTGGTTCCCGTTGGATATTCCTCAAGGAAGTAGTAGGTTGCTCCCCACGTGTGTTCCACCATTGTATAGATGTCAACTCGTTTTCCGTCGTTCATAAATACGCGGGTAGTTTTCTTGTGCGCATCTTGCGTCACTTCAATTGTACGTTCGTTTGGATATTTATGCATCAAAGAATCCTGATATGTCACAAAATCCACGACTTTTTTCACTGGTTGTTCGGTTTTTGCCACAACTGGTTTGGTTGTTGGCTTTTGCGACAAATCGATAGGTGTTTGTTTTTGTTCCTGTTTCGGTTCTTCCTTTGCAACAATTTGTTCTGGTTCAGGCTTCTTTTTCTTTTCTTTCTTTTTCGGCTCTTTCTGGGCAATGGCTGTGTTTCTACGAGTTTCCTCGCTGAAAAATTCGTCCATCAGGCGCATTGTGCGGTTGCCTTCCGCCACGTTTGAACTTGACGCATATACTTGTTTTTGCAGTTCGGTGCGGAAAATCTCTTCAACTTGTTGGTCGGTGAGGGGAACATAGGCTGGATATGTCTTTGGCCCGTCGTCGTCTTCCTCAGCTTGCGCCAATTCCTGCGCTATGAGCGAATCAATGTTGATGCCCAATAATTCCGCTTTGGTTTCAAAACGGTCGAGTTCGGTTTTAATATCCTCTAATTTATAATATGAATATAATCTGTTGGGCTTCAGTTTGGTGGCCTCGGTAAAAAATTTCTTTGCCGCATAAAATTGCGATTTCTCGTAATAAACGGTTCCTTGGTTTATGAGCGCCATATAGCGTTTTTCCGCCTTAATTGAATCTTTGTTGCTTTCAGCCCCGTTTTTCGCCAATTGCAATTGTTGTTCAAATAGTTCGGTGTTCACAATCCGTTGCTGAATCATATAATCAATGTCAAGGTCGTAGTTGAAACCTTTGTATTGCTTTTCGTAGGCAATCACGTGGAAGGTTTTGTCGAACAATTTCTTGTATTTTGCATCGGGATTGAACAGGTGGTACGAAATTTCCAACGGACGGTAGCAACATTGTGGCGCGTTCGAAGGCAATTCCATCAATGCTTCGAAGGTCATAGTCTGGAACCCGTCGATAGTGTAGGTGATGACGTAATTTTTTCCATACGGCAGATATATTTCATACGCACCTTTTGCGTCGGTGGTCGTTTCTGAAAATTTATAGCCACGTTGCGTCACTTTTATGGCAACGCCTTCGGCGGGACCATTTGCCGCCTTGATTTTGCCATATATCTTAAATTCGTTTTGATTCTGTGCGAAAAGCCCGCAGGAGAGGGCGACACCGATTAGTGCAAACAAAAATTTTTTCATCTCGTTCAAAATTTATATTTGCAAAATTATTTGTTTTTCATCAGATATAGTGCGTGTCGCTATTCTTTTATAACAGAGTTTTCAACCGATTAATTGTTTGATTTATAGTGTATTACTAATGATTTATGAGTTTGTTTTCAATAATGATTGCCGGATTTTCCAAACGGACGCGAATCCACGACTCAAGCAATTCCTGGTTTGCATGGTCGGGCAGCGTTTCCCAGTACATTGTGATGATAGGAGTGTTTACCACCGAATCGTTGCTCATATTGTATTGGTCGTTTTTGCCGAATGTGAATTTTTTGATACTCGGTCGCAATGCGGTCAGTTCTTTGGCGAACTTTGACATATTTGTTTTTGAATTCACTTGTAAATCAGATATTTGCAACTTTAACTCGTTGATGATAGAATCGCTTTTCATTAATTCTCCGTCTTTTTTGTCGAGCAAATCTTGTATGAACTGCGATTGTTTGTTAAGATCCATGGTCTGGGAACCAGCTTGTTTTATGCTGAGTGTGAACGCATCCAAACCGCAGTCTATCAGGTGTTTATGTAGATATTGCGTTTGCTCGTCGGTCAAATCTTTTCCCACAAAGGCGAGTTCTATTTTTTTCGCCTTGACATCAACGGAATGTTTAATGATTTGAACTTCGGGAAATAATTCATTTTGTTCAATGTCGGAGATGTATTTTCTTGAATATGAATTTACTGCAGCTTCTTGAACCACATTGATAGCCATAAAAATACTTGGCGTAATCACAATAATGGAAAATATTGCGATGGTGCGGCGTACATTTTTACGGCGTTTTTCATCAACATACACCAATTCTGGAAAATGTAAATATTTCACAATCAAGAATGTGGCGAGTGCAATGAAGAATGAATTTATGAAAAACAGATAAAAAGCACCGAAGAAGTAATTGATTTGTCCCGTGCCAAGTCCGAATCCTGCTGTGCAGAGCGGCGGCATCAAGGCTGTGGCGATGGCAACGCCCGAAACCACGGTGGTCATTTCTTTTTTGCGTGATGATGCCACAATTCCAGCAAATCCACCAAATGAAGCTATCATCACATCGAAAATTGTGGGGCGGGTTCGTGCCAACAATTCCGACTGTGCGTCGCTGAGCGGGGTAAGTGTGAAATACAGTGTCGATACCAAAAGACTTATGATAGTCATTACTAATAAATTCTTCAATGATTTTTTCAGCATTTTCAAGTCGCTGATGCCAATTGCCAAACCACAGCCCATAATTGGTCCCATCAGCGGCGAAACCAACATTGCGCCAATGATAACCGCAGTGGAGTTCACGTTTAATCCAATTGAAGCAAGGAATATCGCAAAGACAAGAATCCATACGTTAACACCTTTAAATTCAATGTTTTGCGAAATGTTTTGGATTGTTGATTCCGCATCGCAGTCGTTGCTTATGTTGATAAGACTTTTGAGATATTCGGAAATATTCGCGAATTTAGTTTTCTTCATACTTGCCACAGTTTGATAAATATGCCGCAATGTAGTAAAATATCTGGCTTTTGTCAAAAAAATATTCCATAAAATGTGAAGTTTATAAGTTTTTGAAAACTTACCGTACAACAATGAAGAACGACAGTTTTTTTTATTCAAATTTGTGCGTTATAGTGTATAGTAATATGAACAAGTTGAAACTTACGGTATTCGTCGTGTTGATGGGCTGGTGCATGGGCTCCACGGCTCAAAAATATACAATGTCGTCCAATGAATTTCAATTGGGACTGAATTTGTTTGAAAATCAAAAATATAGCGCGGCGCAACAACATTTTCTCGCATTTTTGCAATCGAATGCTTCCGCGACCCGCGAACAGAAAATTGACGCGGAATTTTATTCAGCGTTGTGCGCCCTGCGGTTGTTCAACCCAGACGGTCAGTTTGTGGTAACGCGCTTCATTGCCGACAATCCAGAATATCCACGCATCTTTAAGGCGTATTTTGAATTGGGAAATTATTTGTTCCACGAACAACAATACAAAGCCGCTCTTGATGCATATCAAAATACTGATATGCAACGATTTACAAATATAGAGTGTATGGAGTTGTTCTACAAAAAAGGGTATTGCTACTATAAAATCAACGATTTGGAACAACAATCCGCTGGCAGTGAAACAACTTCTATTTATGCGGAAACATCATCGTATTATGAGTTGGCGAAACCGCTGTTCCGCGAAGTGAAAGATGCCACAAATTCGCCATACGCCGAAAATGCGTTGTTCTATTATTCGTACTTGGAATATGTTGATGGTCACTATGATGAGGCTATGAAAGGATTTGAAAAATTGTCGGATTCGTCAATGTTTTCGCCTGTTGTGGCTCCATATATTTGCCAGATTTACTATCAAAATAAGGAATATGACAAACTGATTCAATATGGAAAAAAGGTTGAAACGTCAATCAATCCGAAATATTTGGGCGATGTATATCGTGTGATGGCTGGCGCATACTATAAAACAATGCAATATCAGCAGGCATTGCCGTATTACGAAAAATATTTTGCTTCGTCGCCAGCTCCAACCAAGATTGAATACTACGAAATCGGGCAGTTGTATTACCGTTTGGGCGAATACCAAAATGCGGTGGAAAAATTTCAAAAAGTCACTTCGGAAAACGACACAATTGCACAGAACGCCTATTACCACATGGCTGACTGCTATTTGAAAATGGGGCAGAAGGAAAAAGCACGCAACGTGTTCTATGCTTGTATGCACTACGACGTGTTCCCGACAATCAAGGAAGATGCTATGTTTTGTTATGCAAAACTGACCTACGAACTTTCGTTCGCGCCTTTTAATGAGGCAATTACTGCGATGCAGAATTTTATGAAAACCTATCCGAAATCGAAATATAAAGACGAAGCGAATGGGTTGATGGCAAAAATATATATGTCGTCGAAAAATTATGGCGACGCACTTGCTTCGCTTGAGGGAATTGGCACGCTTACCAGCGATTTAAAAATGGCGTATCAACAAATTGCTTATTACAGAGGTTTGGAATTGTTCAATAACCTTGATTACACAGCGGCAATCCAAATGCTTGATAAATCAATGACTTACGGTATTTATGACCGTACGGTGAATGCATACTGCACGTATTGGAAGGCTGAATCGTATTATAAATTGAACCAATACGATGATGCGCAGAAATTCTACAAGGATTTTATTGTAATGCAGGGCGCTTTTGGCACAAATGAATATGAACGTGCACATTATAATATAGCATACACATATTTTGAAAACGACCAGTATCCATCGGCGGCAATGTGGTTCCGTAAATATATTGACATTGCAAAGGACAATAAATCCGATATGTTCACCGATGCGTTGATTCGCACGGGCGACAGTTATTATATGATGAAGGATTTTTCGCAAGCGGTAAAATATTACAATCAAGCGGAAAAAATTGGTCGCTTCGATGTGGAATATGCATTGTTCCAAAAGGCTTTTTGTCAAGGGCTTGATGGAAACCACACGGGAAAAATCGAATCTCTTGCTTCGTTCCTCAAAACCTACGAAAATTCTGCATATTACGATGATGCGCTGTACGAACAAGCTGAAGCGTATATGAAAACGGGGCAGAACGATAAGGCAATTCAAAATTATAAGAATATTATAAATAATTATAAATCAAGTTCATACGTAAAACGTGCCTTGTTGCAGTATGCACTCATCGAATACAATAGTTCCAATATCGACGAGGCGTTGGCAATGTACAAAGGCATTGTGGAGCAATATCCTGGCTCACAGGAAGCAATGACTGCGTTGAATATGATTCAGAATATTTATCGAAAGAAAAACGACATAGATTCGTTCTCGAATTATCTGAAACAAATTGGTGGTTACGACAATATAACCGAAGCGCAGCTTGATTCCCTAAGTTTTGAGGTCGCTCAGGAATTATACCTCGACGGCGAATGCGATAAGGCTATGCCGTTGCTGAAGAGCTATTTGCAAAAATATGGCGATGGATTTTTCAAAATAAACGTGCATTATTATTTAGGCGAATGTATGTATAAACGTGGCTATCAGAAAGATGCGTTGCCACATTTTGAATATGTTCTTTCGCAGCCCAAGAGTGGATTTACGGAACAATCGCTGGTATATACCTCACAGATTTTGATGGATTATTTCTTGTATAAGGAAGCTGTTCCGTACTTGACGCAATTGGAAACTACCGCCGAATTGAAACCTAACGTGCTGTTGTCGCGTAAGTTACAGGTTATTGCATACGATAAATTACAGGAATATTCGAAATTGGTTGCCGTTGTTGAAAATTTCATTGTGACGGAAAAAGTTACAGAAAATGACAAACGTATGGCGAATATGAAGGCGGCTATGGCATACGACTCATTGGGCGATACAACCAACGCATTGGTAAAATACCGCACGGTGGCATTGGATTTTTCAACTTTGGAAGGCTCCGAGGCAAAATATAGGGTAGCATCGATATTGTTTGCTCAAAAACGGTACGAAGATGCTGAACGAGAAATACTTAACTTCTTGGAAATGAGTTCTCCGCACCAATATTGGTTGGGTAAATCCTACATTTTGTGGGCACGAATTTTTATGGAACGAAACGAATTGTTCCAAGCACGCTACACGTTGCAGAATGTGTTGCAGCATTACAAAATCCAAGATGACGGAATTATTAGCGAAGTAAATGACACGCTTGATGAAATTACCGACATAGAAATGGCTCAAAAGGCGCAGGAATCGCAGTCGGTTGAAATCAATATGGAAGAATAAATTTGAATGTTGGTTCGATTAAGATATAGAAATATGAAATATAGATTGGTCAAGATAATTGCTAATGTGGCTGTAATGGCGCTCGTTTTCCCGATGAGCCTCAGCGCGCAGACGGAAGAAAATCCTGAACTTCAGAAAACCATACAGGTGTATTCGGAATATAAACCGCAGATTTCCGATGCAAGCCGAATTTCGGTGAATCCCAAAGTATATGATACGTTGGATATTCAGATGAATCTAAAATATTCCGTAACGACTACGCCGTTAAACACTGATTATCATATAATTCCATTGAAAGCGGTAAGCGTAACGGGCGACAAACTTTCGGAATTGTATCGGGGAGATGCTGTTGTAGGATTGGGAAATTATTGGACTGGTTTGCTTGCCGTCCGCTATATGACCGAACGTTCTCGTTTGAAACAATCGGGAATTGAATTGTATCATTTTGGTTCGGCAGGGAAAATTAAGGTAAATGGAAATAAAGTTCCTGCTGGTTACACAACTGATTATGTGTCAGCGTATTGGAAACGGTTTTACGAAGATTGCATGGCGTATGCTTCCATAAAGCCGCAATTCAACAGCGTGCTTCGATATGGGTATGGTATTCCCGATACTGATCCTTCGGGTACAACTGTTGTTCGTGCAACGAAAAAGGAACAACGTCGCTATCGTTTCGGTTTGTCGGCAAATGCAGGAATTTGTTCCATCGATGCCGATGAAGACGCGCTTCGCTACAAGGCGGAATTTGATTATGGTCTGACGTATGCCGGAAATCCGACTAATGTTGAAAATTTGATTGGCGTTACGGGTGGGGTAAACAGAAAAGTAGGCAAGATAAAACTTGGCTTGGACGCTGATTTTCAGGTAAGTGCACTGAATTTCGAACCGAAGGATATTGATTCTTCATTGACGAAAGTTCAAGGTGTTTTGCAAGCTATGCCATACATTCAAGTGGGTGCGAATAGTTGGAATTTACAAGCAGGAATTAAAGCTTCGCCCGTGATTGGCGGCGTTTCTACATTCAAAGTCCTTCCTGACGTGGCATTTACCTATGCGTTGCCAAAATTAAAGATGATTCCATATTTCAAGTTCGGTGGCAATGTGGATCTGGTGTCGATGAACGAAATGTTTGAGGAAAATCCGTATGCTGCCGATTCGGTTATGATTCGTCCTACAATCAACAAACTTGGTTTTGAAATAGGATTGAATGGTCGTGTTAAAAAATTAATTACGTATAATACATCGTTCTCGGTTAAAGCATATGAAGATATGTATTTTTGGGATGCACAATATTTGCGTAAACCATACACAATGACAACGTTCAACGTAGAGTACGATGATGCAACTGTAATGGATTTCCATGGCGATTTTGGTCTGCTGTTCCGCAAGGTGAATTTTGCGGCAAATTTTGATTATTATTTGTGGCAACTGCAAACTATAAAAGAAGCGTGGTATAAGCCGATTATTGACTTTACGCTTGCGTCACGTTTTTATATTGTTAATCCGAATTCTAATAAAAATAAACTATCTGTAGAACCACGATTGTATTATAGATTATTCACCCCAGAAAGCCATGGCGACTATGGAACGATTTTCAATGTTGATTTAGGATTCGAAGCAACGTATTTCTATAACAGCATTTTCCAGATTTTCCTTGATGTGAATAACATTTTGGGGATGAACACGGATAAATATGTGGATTATCCTTTACAAGATTTTAATTTCTTGATAGGTGCATCATTCTCATTTGGCGGACATAAGGAATAATGAAAATCACGCTTATTTGGGTTGCGAAAACGAATGCTTCGTATTTGTCGGAGGGAATAAAAGAATATACCGACCGATTGAAACATTATTGCCAGTTTTCCATAGTAGAAATTCCCGAATATAAATCGTCGAGCAAGACAAGTTTCGACGAGATAAAGAAGAAGGAGGGCGTTGCCATTCTTGCAAAATTGCCACAAAACGCCCAATGTTATTTGTTGGACGAAAACGGCAAGGAATACACTTCGCGCCAATTTGCCAAAATAATAGAGACGGCAAAGGACAATTCCCGTGATTTGTGTTTTATTATTGGCGGTCCCTACGGATTCTCGCAAGATGTGTATGCGGCAGTTCCCAATAAGATTTCATTCTCGAAAATGACGTTTTCGCACCAGATGATTCGCGTTTTTGTGGTGGAACAGTTCTATCGTGCCTTCACTATCATCAACGATTTGCCGTATCATCACGATTAAATAAAACGAAAAGCTTTGTCATCCAAGACTTTCCGACTTAGCTGGTTGGCGTTAAAAAAATCAACGTAGTGCAGCGTGAAAAAGGCGTTGGTGCCTTGTACGAAAAACTTCATCTTACGAAAAACTGGCACTTCAACGCCTTTAGCGGAACGCAGTTGATTTTTAGCCAAGCAGGTACGTCGGCGGCCTTTCTTTGGGTTCCGTTTCTTTCGCCGCCGAAAGAAATGGAACAGAAAAATATTAAAGTAGATAATTCCGAAAATATTAATGCTGTTTCCATAGTTTTTTCGTTTCTTTGCCAATAAAAATAAGAAAGATGGAACAGAAAAAAACAATGCAGGGTCGTGTCGTCTTTGGAGCGACATTTGTTGTTATAGGATTATTTTTCCTTTTTGCAAATTTAGATATTGATTTGCTTGGAGTATGGCGTGATGCGGTGATTTCCTTTCCAATGTTGTGTGTGTTGTTCGGATTGATTTTTCTTGTCAGGAAACGTTGGTTTGCTGGTTTGACGATTTTTGGTTTGGGCATGTTTTTGATCTTGCCATTATTGCCGTACGACGTTGTTCCAGTGGGTTTTTGTGGTAAATGGTGGCCAGTTTTGTTAATTTATTATGGTGCCATGATGCTTTTGTTCAGAAAGGTTTCCGTGCCCGAATCAAAAGAAAATCGACATATTGATAATATGCAAACGACCGACGTGACATTTGATGAGGAGGGAAAAATACGATGCCGTGTATCGTGCAACGGCGAGCGACAAGTGTTCAACGATCCTGTTTTGAAAGGGGGAAACATTGACGTGAATATGGGCGGTTTGGAACTTGATTTACGCAATACAAGCTTGCCCGAAGGAGAAACCGTTTTGAATATCAACGTTCGTCTTGGTGGGGTGTCGTTGCTCGCTCCGAATAATTGGAATGTGGAAATACAGACTACGGGCTTGGGCGGTTTTGCCGACAAACGAACTGGTATTGTTACGGCTGAAGCAAACAAAAAATTGGTTTTGGTTGTGAAAGCGTTTATGGGAGGCGGAGAAGTACGCTAATGTTGGGGAGTGAAGGAATAATTCCCTCGCGCATGTACTTTAAATTGTTGTAAAGATTCAATTTTTCATTGTTTTTTTAGATTTCTTTCTATGTGGTGCGTGTTTTGTCCATTACGATTAAAGTTTGTAAAAAAAATATACTTTTCGGTTTAGGCATTTTCAAAAAATCTTCTACTTTTGTGCGGTTTTAAAAGAAGTAACAGAATGGAACAAATTTCAAAACGATTGTCCGCTCTTGCCGCCTCGCAGACGCTTGCGATGTCGCAAAAAAGCAACGAATTAAAGGCAGCAGGAAAAGATGTTATTAATTTAAGTATCGGCGAACCAGATTTCAACACTCCCGATTATGTGAAGGATGCTGCAAAGAAAGCAATCGACGACAATTTCTCGTTTTACTCTCCAGTAGGGGGCTACAAGGATTTGTTGGAAGCTGTCTGCGCAAAATTGAAACGCGAAAATAATCTGACCTACAGCACATCGCAGATTGTGGTTTCGGCTGGTGCTAAACATGCTTTGTCAAATGTGTTCCTGAGTCTTTTGAATCCTGGCGACGAAGTGTTGATACCAACTCCATATTGGGTTAGCTATCCAGAAATGGTGAAATTGGCGGAGGCTAAGCCTGTTTTCATTCCTACAAATATTAAATCTGGCTTCAAGGTAACAGCTGCTCAAGTTGAAAAAACTATCACTTCAAAAACGAGAATGTTTGTGTTCAGCTCACCATCAAATCCTTGCGGTGCAGTTTATACAAAACAGGAATTGGCTGACTTGGCGAATTTATTCGCTAAAAATCCACAAATATTTGTTGTCGCAGACGAAATTTATGAACATATTAATTATGTGGGTGAACATCAATCAATAGCACAATTCGAGGAAATTAAAAATCAAGTTGTGATTGTGAACGGTGTTTCGAAAGCCTATGCGATGACAGGTTGGAGAATTGGCTATATCGCTGCACCAGAATGGGTGGCAAAGGCTTGTACAAAATTGCAGGGACAAGTCACCTCTGGAGTATGCTCAATAGCTCAAAAAGCTGCTGTAGCTGCTCTGAACGGCGGTTTGGAATATCCAAAACAAATGACAGCCGCATATCTTCGCCGTCGTGATATGTTTATTGCGGAACTTTCGAAAATAGAAGGCTTGAACATCCACATTCCTGACGGCGCATTCTATGTATTTGCAGAAGTAACGGCTTTCCTTGGAAAAACAGCTCCCGATGGAACGGTAATCAAAAAATCTGGCGACTTGGCTATGTATTTGTTGACCGAAGGTTTGGTCGCTTCGGTTTCGGGCGAAGGATTTGGTAACCCAGAATGCATTCGTTTCTCGTTCGCTACTTCCGATGAATTGTTGAAGAAAGCGGCAGAACGCATCAAAGTTGCTTTGGAAAAACTGAAATAATTATATGTTGGCATTTGCCAGCATTTTGTTTAAAGACTTGCAAGCAATTGCAAGTCTTTTTTTTCGCATAACTCATACTCTCCAACTTATCCAAGCTATAAATCAACCGAATTTCCTATGGAAAGTTAACCGAAACTCCTGCGGAGCAGGTGACTTTTGGCAACGGATAACCCAACATTGTCTCGTAATCGCCCTTGCACGGTGCGGCTTCGCATTGTATGAACCATTTGAAATAGCTCTTCGGTCCCCATATTGAAACTTTTCCGTCAACAAGGGCAAACGATTTTGTCTTTTCTTCGTTTTCTTCCTTGGTCGCCTCGTTGTCAACGGCTAAGTATAGTTTTTCGATGTACTGTATGCCAAGCGAAAACTCAAAATTCTGTTCCTTATGCAAGGTGTATTTATACTGAAATCCCATTTTCTGTCGTGGAGAAGCCATAATGGGCTGTTCCATATGAATGTAGCTATAATCGAACCGTATGTTTTGCATGTCGTCGTAATGTTTCAAGGTAAATTCTTCGACAAATTCAACACCTGTGTTTTTGAATTTCCCCACGTTCTGATTCTGTGGTTTCCCGTCAACCATCACCGTCTGTACAATATTTGCGCCCCTGTTGTGATAGATGTTGAGTTCTGTCATTCTTCGATTTCCGTTAAGCGCTTCCGTTATGTAGTTAGTGAAGGAATACTCAAAATTATGGCAATGTTCGGGCAAAAGGTTCTCGTTTGCGGCGGCATACATATACAATTCACGCATATTGGGCGTGCGGAATCCTTTGGAGTATGACAACACGCTCTTTTTATCCCAATATTTTGTTCCGCCTTTTGATGGGCTAAATTGCCGTTTATATGCTAATCCCGCCATAGGAATCGGGATGGAGCCGTAAAGACTGTGGTGTTCCATTCGTATTCCCGTTTCAACAAAAAAGAATTTGGGGGACATGGGGTATTCTTTCTTAACAAAATATTGTTTTAACAGAACAAATTCCGCAACTTCGTCAAACGAGAGATGGTCGGCATATTTTTCCGTGACAGGATTTCGGTATGCGTTGCCGCCGTATCGCTTGAAATTGAAACCTGCCTGAAGTACTGTGTTGGTAATCTGTAAAGACTGATTTACATTGATTCCGCCCATATAGTCGGTGGAGTGGAACAGATATTCCTGCGGCTTGCCACCTTCCTTGTAGCCGTCGTTTATCTGGTGGTTGCCCCAGTTGTAGTAAATATCGACATCGCCCCACGTGTGAATTGTTTCCTGTCTATAATTATTGTCAATAAGCAATGAATAGATGCCACGGGTGATGTTTGCCTCGCAGTCGTTGAGCGGTGCGGAAACGGGTCCCGGCATTTCAATGTCAAAATGGCTGATGTTGGCAGTCGTGGCAATGTTCCAATTTTTGTTGAGTCTATAGCCGACTTTTGCAAATCCGTTCAATGAATTGAATTCCGAATTTTCGCGGTAGCCGTCGGAGTGTTCGTAGTTTCCGCTTGCAAAAAGCGTCAGGTTGTTATGCTTGAATCCGTCGCTTATCATACAGTTCGTTGTGGCATACGAACCGTATTTTGCACGCATGCGGAATTGGTTGCCGTCAATCGTTTGCTGTTTTGTGCTAAAATTGATTGCCCCGCCCATTGCGTTGGAACCATACAGCACCGAAGCAGCTCCGCGAATTACTTCCACGCTTTCGATATTGTCGGTCGTGTAGGTGTCGGCCATCGGGTGACCGTAGATAGGAGCATACTGCGGATGTCCGTCGATAAGAATGAGAAGTCGTCCAGCACTGCCCGAAAAGCCACGCATGGTAATGTTTCCCGACGCTCCCGACGAAACACCGTAGCCAGCAACGCCCTGCGAGTTGATGAATAGTCCGGGAACTTGTTCTTTCAGCACCGGCAAAATCGACGATTCCGCCTTTTGCGTGATTTTGTACGATGGAATATATTCGGTTGACGCCGTTAGCAAAGATGTCAATCTGTTGCCATAGACGGTAATATCGGGAAGTGCGTAATAGTGTTCCCAAGGTCCGTGTTCCAAGATTTTATAACATTCGCCGTCAATACAAATTGTATCTTTGGTAATTTTAGTGTTTTCGGTTGAATCATGTAATATTGTTGAATCGCTTTGTTCTTGAGGAAAAACTGTTGTGGTTGTAAGGGAAAAAAGACCTACAATTATGGTGATATTAAGGTATTTATAGAACATAAAAACTCGTTTGTATTTAAGTGAAACAAATATACGAAATATGAAGGTTAGGAAAAGAATAGTTGAATGAGAATAGACGAACGGGATATAAAAAAAGCCCCGAGAATTGTATCACGAGGCTTTTGTGCTATACGTTGGTGAGATTATTTTCCCATCGACAGCAAAAATTCGTCGTTATCCTTGGTCAACGGCATTTGCTGGCTGAGGAATTCCATAGCTTCCACTGGTGTCATATCCGATAGGAATTTACGCAAAACCCAACATTTGTTCAAACGCAGCTTGTCAACCAACAAGTCGTCGCGACGGGTGCTGGATAGGTTCACATCCACAGCAGGGTAGATTCGTTTGTTCGAAATCTTTCTGTCTAATTGCAATTCCATATTTCCCGTTCCCTTGAATTCTTCGAAAATCACGTCGTCCATCTTTGAACCTGTTTCCGTCAACGCTGTTGCAATGATTGTTAACGAACCGCCGTTCTCAATGTTACGGGCAGCTCCGAAGAAACGTTTTGGTTTATGCAATGCGTTTGCATCAACACCACCTGAAAGGATTTTTCCCGATGCTGGTTGCGCCATATTGAATGCACGGGCCAAACGGGTGATTGAGTCCAAAAGGATACAAACGTCGTGCCCACATTCTACCAAGCGTTTTGCTTTTTCAAGCACTATGTTGGCGATTTTTACGTGACGGTCCGATGGTTCGTCGAATGTTGATGAAATTACCTCGGCGCGAACACTCCGTTTCATATCGGTTACTTCCTCTGGACGTTCGTCAATCAACAGAATCAACAAATATACTTCTGGATGGTTGTCGGCGATGGCGTTTGCAATGTTTTTCAACAATGTTGTTTTACCAGTTTTTGGCTGTGCCACAATCAAACCACGTTGACCTTTGCCAATAGGGGTGAAAAGGTCTATTACTCTGGTTGACAGATCGTTGTGTCCTTTTCCTGTTAGGTTGAATTTCTCATCAGGAAACAATGGCGTAAGGTGGTCGAAGTGTACGCGGTCGCGAACTTCTTCAGGCAATCTTCCGTTGATTTTTTCAACCTTAACCAAAGGGAAGTATTTTTCACCTTCTTTTGGAGGACGGATAGGTCCTTCAACTGTGTCGCCAGTTTTCAGTCCAAATAATTTAATTTGCGATTGGCTTACATATATATCATCAGGCGAATTGAGATAGTTGTAATCGCTTGATTTCAAATATCCGTGTCCGTCTTGCATAATCTCAAGTACGCCACTACCTGTGATAATACCATCGAATTCATGGATTTTTTGTGGTTGTTGAACCTGAATCTCGTTTTGCGCTTGTGGAGCAACTTCGGATTTTTGTTCTGTTGGTTGTTCTGTTTGAGCTTGTTCCGTTGGTTGTTCTGCTTGTGGTTCTGCAGAAACAGTCACAGTGGTTGGTTCAATGTCTAATTGAACGTTCTCTGGTTTAACAACGATTTTTCTTTTTCTTTTTGGCTTTTTCTCGCCAGTTGCTTCTTGTTGTTCGCCTTTAGGCGCTTGTTCGGTTTCGTTTAGGTTTTCCGAGTCCATTTAGTTAAATTTAAATTAATGATTGATATATATTATAATGAACAAAACATTATAATCAATTGACGATTTGTGTATTTCTGAATATTTTCAAAGTCTTAGGATTTTGGTTCAGCAAGTCTTTCAAAACCGTTGCAATAATACGGAGTTTTGGGGAATTACAAACACTTTTGTCGAAAAAAATTATGGTATTTGGTAAATTTTTTCGTCAATTTGTTCGTTTGTGTGGACGACTCCCCAAATTACGTATTATTTTGCTGTGATAATCATTTCTGTCCGACGGTTTTTCGCACGGTTTGCTGGCGTGTCGTTTGGCGCACATGGTTTTGAACTTCCATATCCTTTCCAAGTAAGTCGTTCTTTTTCAACGCCATAAACTTTTATCAATTCGCTGGCAATATATGTCGCACGGTTTTCTGAAAGTTTTTGGTTGTACGCCGCATTTCCTACGTTGTCGGTGTGACCGCCAATTTCAATATGTACTGTCGGATTTTGTTTCATAAAACGACCGATTGCCTCCAATTCTGGCTCAGATTCTTTTTTATACGAAACTTGGTCGGTGTCGAAGAATATGTTTTTCAGCACAACATAGTTGCCGACAATGATTTGCTGCAATGGGATATCCACTTTTTCTTGTCCTTTGAATGTGGCAAGCGAAACATTTTCTGAATAGAACAAATAACCTGAGCGTTCCACCGATAGGGCGTATTCGTGTCCTTCGATAAATGGTACGATGCACTCGCCCGAAACGGGGTCGGAGATGTTTATGAACACTTTTTCGTTGGTGGTCACATCCGAAAGAATGACTTTTGCTGCCAATTTAGCTTTGGTTTTATTGTCGAAAACTATACACTGCACGTAGGTTACAGGATTTGGTTTGATTTTGAATGTTTCGTCTATGGTGAACTCATACATATCAAAACCGCCAACGCCGCCAAATCTGTTTGAGGCGAAATATCCTTTTGTCCCTTCTGCATTGATAATCAGGTGCGATTCGTCTTCGTTTGTGTTGATGGGATATCCTAAATTTTCGGGCGTTGCCCATGCGGTTTTGTCAAGTTTTTTCGTGCCGAAAATATCTTTTTTGCCCATACCAGGGCGACCGTCTGACGCATAATATAATGTGATGCCGTCGGCGTGGATGTACGGCGATTCGTCATCATATTTCGTGTTGATTTCCGAACCCAAATTTGCTGGTTTCGACCATTGTCCGTTTGCTTGCAGATATGATACATATATGTCTTTTTTCCCAAATCCGTCGGGACGGGTAGATGCAAAGTATAGCGTGCGTCCGTCGGCACTGCACGATGGTTGTGATTCCCAATATTTACTGTTGATTGGTTCGCCCAGATTTTGTGGCTGAATCCATTTGTCTCCAACTTTTTTTGTCATATAAATATCGCAGGAACCATGACCATTGGGAGCTCCGCAAACTGTGAAAAACATTGTTTTCCCATCGGCGGTGATTGACTGCGCACCTTCGTTTGTGCGAGTGTTGATGGAAGATAATGGTACGCTTTTCTGCCATTTGTTGTCAATCTTTTGCGCAGAAAACAAATCCTCTTGTTTTACCCGTGGATTTTGAGTGGGAAGATTGGTCGTAAAAATAAGTGTGTTGTCGTCCACCGTGATTGACGGATGGTAGTCGTCGTAAGGTGTATTGATGTTTGCCCCTAAATTTATCGGGGTGAAATTGATTGGCTTCGATTGTAGTTCTAATGCTTTGGTGGTCTTTTCAAACAAATCATCAAGATTCATTTGCTCAACTTTGGAAAGTGTTGAGGATGAATGCATTTCTTCTGCTCGTTTAAAGTGTTGTAAGTTTGCGAATGCTTCTTTGTACTTTCCTAAATTGTATTCTTCGTATGCTAATTTGTAGCGTGTCCATAAATGTGTGCCGCCACATTTGTCAACACAGGTTTGTAATGTGTTGAGCATATTAGTTGTGTCCTTTTTTTGAGTGTAAACGCCTGCTAAAAGGTAATATGCTTCCACGAAAAATTCGTCTTGTTTGAGGGCGGTTTTCAGATTTTCCTCGGCTTTGTCATAGTAAAGCAATTGATAGTTTTGAAGTGCTGATTCGTATGCCGCAATTGCTTTTTTATTTTTCGAAGAATAGTCTTGCGCCTGCAGTCCGAAAGAAAAAAGTGTCAATAAGAATATGTATATTATTTTTTTCATTTTTCGTTATTCTTTAACGATTTAACTATTTCACTATTGTAAAAAACCGAATTGAAGATTTTTTGAGCAATGACTTTGGAACCTTCAATATTTGGATGCACATTATCATCTAAGTACAAATTGTTTGCCATATTTGTATGCAAGTCGATAAAACGAAGGTTATTGTCTTTTGCAACAGATTGTATGATGGGAATGATTTCATTAACCAAAATTTCATCGCGGATTCCCCAATTGTTTGGGTACACGGGAATAGGGGCGCACAGAATGATTTGCGGACGTAATGTGTCAGAGTCTTGTATCATAGCTATCAGCGTTTGCAAATCCATTCGAAATTCGTCTTTATATTGCCAGTTGTGCGGTTTCGTATCGTTTGTCCCCAGTTTTATAAAAATGTAGTGAGGCATATAGTTTAGAACGTCTTTGAAAGCCGGTTCATTTACCCAGGGCATATCGCCTTTAAAAAGCAAGGTACGTGCGCTGACTCCAAAATTTCTGACTTCAAATGTGTTCGGAAATTCAGAGTCAAGGAGTTTACCGAGTACGGCGGGATAGGCGTCTTGTTCGGGGTGCTCAAGTCCAAAGCCAGCGGTGATGCTGTTGCCAATACACGCCACCCGGATTTGCGCGTAGCTTTGCGTGGAAAGCACGAGCGAAAAAAAGAGTATGACAATACTGGCGGTTTGTTTCATGCTATATGAATTTAAAATGCTCAAAATCGGTGATTTTTTCGCAATATTCACAACGAAGACTTACGTTCGGACTTTTTTCTATCACGGTGAATTTTGGAGTGATATTTTGATGGTTCGTCACACATTTTGGATTAAAGCATCTTGTGATTCCTTGTACTTGGTCAGGACAGGTAAGTACCTTTTTCTCAACTATTTGGTAATCTTTTATAATGCTCAGTTTAGCTTCGGGGGCAAGGATTGCGATTTTGTTTATTTCGTCCTGCATAAAGAATTTGTCCGCAATTTTTATAATCGCTTTGCTGCCCAATTTTTTGCTTTCAAGATTGAGCCCGAAGGTTATTTGTGTGTCGATGTTCTCAAGTTTCAGAATGGAAATAACCTTAAACAGATTTTTACTTGGTATGTGGTCAATTACGGTTCCGTTTTGAATCGCACTGACAACCATTTGTTTTCCTTGAATATTTCCCATTTTTTATACGTTTAATTGTAATAGATAACTGATGATTGCCTGACGGGTGAACACGCCGTTTCGCGCTTGTTCAAAATAATATGCCTTTGGATTCTCGTCAACATCCTGTTGAATTTCGTTCACTCGTGGAAGCGGGTGGAGAATCTTCATATTCGCCTTGGTGTGGGCGAGCATTTCGTTTCGGAGAATGTAGGTGTTTTTTGTTTTTTCGTATTCCATCAGGTCCGAAAAACGTTCTTTTTGCACACGCGTCATATAAACAATGTCAACTTCGTTCAACACAGAACTCATGTCGGTATGCTCGTAGAACGGGATGTTGTTTTCCTTCAAAATTGTTTTGTATTCGTTTGGAAGAGCAAGTTCGGGTGGTGCCACCAAATGGAATGTTGGGTTGAAATGTTTCATTGCCATAATGAGCGAGTGGACGGTCCTGCCATATTTTAAATCTCCGATGAGTGCAATCGACAGGTTGCTCAGCGTTCCCTGCGTTTTTGTGATGGAATACATGTCGAGCAATGTTTGCGTGGGGTGCTGGTTTGCGCCGTCGCCCGCATTGATGATTGGCACGTTTGCGACTTCGCTTGCGAATTTTGCCGCGCCCTCAAGAGGATGGCGCATCACAATCAGGTCGCAGTAGTTCGAAATGATTTTGATGGTGTCGTGGAGCGTTTCTCCTTTGGTGGAACTTGTTGTTTCAATGTCGGAAAAACCGATGACACGACCGCCTAACCGATTGATGGCACTTTCGAAACTGAGTCTTGTCCGAGTTGATGGCTCAAAAAACAGTGATGCTATTACTCTGCCGTTCAATACATTACGATAGCTGTTTGCTTCGAATTTTGCCGCAAGTTCAAGAATTTTTAGATATTCTTCAACATCGAAATCGGTGATTGATACTAAACTTTTTGCTTTATTCATACTACAATATAAAAAAAGAGCTGGCGAAAAACCAGCTCAATTTGTTACTTAAAAACTAAAATCTGAATCATCTTTCGATGCGCTTCTTGGCACGAAATTCGGATTTTCCGCAGTGACGAAATCCACAGCTTCGTTCATTCCGCTCAAAAACTTCTCGAAATCTTCCTGATAGAGGAAAATTTTGTGTTTCTCATACGAAACGCCGTCCTCTCCGTCCGAAATTCGTTTACTTTCGGTGATGGTTAGAAAATAATCGTTGTTTTTTGTTTTCTTCACATCAAAAAAATATGTCCGTTTCCCAGCTTTGACAGGCTTGGAAAACACTTCCTCTCTGTCCATTTGATTTGAATTCTCCATATCGTTCTACTTAAATCTTACTACTTTTTCAAAAGTAATTTATTTTATTGAATTAAACGGAAAAGTGATGGAATAAGTTATTAACATTAAAATAACGTGTTTTTTGAGGGCTTTGGCATTAAAAACGTAAAAAAGATTTTTATATCTATAAAAAAGTGTATATTTGTTGCGGAGAAATTACTGTATCTTACACACCTCTCGGAGGGACAGCGTTTCCGTTGTCCCTCCATTTTTTTTAGAAGGTTATGATTGAACTTGTGTCAACGTTGCTTTTCTGTAAATCCCTGTCGTACACAAAGTAAGTGAAAAATACACTGTCGTATGGAAATGCTGATTTTGCGAGTGTGATGTCGATACATACCTTCGCTTTAATGAATTTGTGCTGGTTTTCGGCACGCAAACGGGGGATTCTATAACTGAAATTGTAGGGTAATTGCGAAGAGTTTCCGTCATGTATGGAGTAGGCGGTCGCATAAAAATTCTGTTGGAAGGTGTCAATATATGGTGCTATGGTGTCTTTTGCCTCCAACCCGAAATTTCCGTCGCCGTCGTACAACATAAATGAAAATAGGATTTTATTGTCGGCGGAATCGCTCGCCACGGGCGCATACAAAAATTCCACGCGCGGAACATTGTCGTATTCCGGATAAGTATTGTGACAACTTGCCAAGGCAAGTAGTACAATTATATATATGTATAATCGCTTCATACAAAAGAAAGCGCTTTCCGCGCTTTCCTCTTGCAAAATTATTTCTTAATAAGGGAAATTATCCATAGCAAAGCGATTGCGCCAACCGTTGCGCTAATTAATTGCCAAAGAAGACCGCCGCCTCCAATACCAATCAAACCAAACAACCAGCCGCCTAAAAATCCGCCGACAATACCAATTAAAAGGTTGATCAATAAACCTTTACCAGCGCCACTGAAGATTTTGCTTCCTATAAATCCCGCTAATGCGCCAATTGCAAGTGATAACAAAAGACCTAATACCATACTTCAAAATTTTAGTTTGTAATACATTTATCCTTACAAATATACGTTTTTTGATTCAAAAACAAGTCTGTTGTAAAAGAGTTCAAAGAAAAAAGATTATATCTTTGTTTATTAATAATTATGGAATGAAACATTTTGTTGTTATATCTTTGTTGATGTTATTGCAAATGGCAGGTGGAATGGCACAAAATGAACTTTGTAATAAAAAGGGCACTTTTTTGCTTGATGAGACTACTATTCCTATTTTGGACCATGCTTATATGAATGGTAGAGCTGGCGTGTGCCGATGGGATTACAACAAACGAGCTGCCGTGGTGCTTACGTTCGACGATTGGACGCCGGGGCAGTTTCCGCTTGTGGTTCCTACACTGAAACGGTTTGGAATGGTTGCGACTTTTTTCCCTATACCTAATAATATACTGTCGTCGGATTTGGCGTGGGATGCCGTGAAAACTACGGTGAAAAATGGCAACGAAATCGGAAACCATTCGTGGTCGCATCCTGATATGACGAAAATTTCCAATTCTGATTTGCGTGAGGAAATTTTCAAACCCCAAAATATGGTGGAAACTAACGTTCCAAATGTGAAATCTATCTCGTTTGCATATCCGTATGGAACGTTCAATCAACAAGTTATTGATTCTCTTCGGGCTATTGGGTATGTGGGCGCCCGGGGCGTATGGCGGATAAGCAATTATTCCTACAATTTTGCTGAAAACGAGGATGATTATTACAATATCCGCATTTTTGGAATGAACGAACAAACAAAAAATTCTACGTATTTTTCTGAAGTAGAGAATGTTATAGAAGGTGGCGGATTGCTCACGTTTCTGTATCACAGCGTAGATGACGACTTGAATTCCTACAAAGACAGTTGGTATGCGCAAGTAAAACTTGATTCTCTCAAGGAACAACTTCGTTTTTTGAAACAAAATGAAGATAAACTGTGGGTTACAACCTTTGGAAATGCTGTTTTGTACCATCGCGAAGCGAATTGCGTAAAAACCTCTGTATCAGAAAAATCCGACTGCATTATAGTTGATTTAACAATTGATGATTCTGATGTATTGCAATTAGTCCCGCAACCTCAGTATGTTCCGCTTACTGTTATGCTTTATACAGAAAGAAAAGTCAAACGGGTCGTTCAAAATGGTGTTACAATTCCAATTGATGCGCAAACGTGTTGCTGGATACGATTCCGTGCGGTGCCAAACGGTGGTGAAGTAACGGTGGAGTGTGAGTAGGTAGGTGTTATTTGCATTCTTCGATAAAAAAAACTACTTTTGCACGCAATTATGGTCGCAAGACCTCTAAAAAATCAAATATGATAACGGTAGATAATTTAGCTATTCAGTTCGGAAAACGAACTCTGTTTCAGGATGTTAATTTGAAGTTCACACCAGGAAACATTTATGGTGTGATTGGTGCAAACGGAGCGGGAAAAACAACTTTTTTGCGTTTGCTTTCTGGTGATTTGGATTCAACAAGAGGTACTATTTCGTTGGGCTCAAATGAACGTTTGTCGGTGTTGCGCCAAAACCACTTTGAATTTGATGATTGTACGGTGTTGAATACTGTGCTGATGGGATATCAGCAGTTATGGCAGATTATGCAGGAAAAGGATGCGTTGTATGCAAAGCCTGATTTTAACGACGAGGACGGCATAAAAGCTGCTGAATTGGAGGAAAAATTTGCCGAAATGGACGGCTGGAACGCCGAAAGCGATGCGGCTACGTTGTTGAGTGGTCTTGGTATTGCAGAAGATTTGCACCAAAAATTGATGAAGGATTTGAGTGGTAAGGAAAAAGTGCGTGTGATGCTTGCCCAGGCTCTGTTCGGCAACCCCGACAACTTGTTGCTCGACGAACCAACCAACGATTTGGATTTGGCGACAATTACATGGCTTGAAAATTTCTTGTCGAATTTTGAAAAGACTGTACTTGTTGTTTCCCACGACCGTCACTTCTTGGATTCGGTTTGCACCCATACTGTTGATATTGATTATGGAAAAATTCAATTGTATGCAGGAAACTATTCGTTTTGGTATCAAAGTAGCCAGTTGGCGTTGCGTCAGCAGGCTCAACAGAATAAAAAGGCTGAGGAAAAGCGTAAGGAATTGTTGGAATTTATAGCCCGTTTCAGTGCAAATGTTGCAAAATCAAAACAGACAACCAGCCGTAAGAAAATGCTTGAAAAATTGAATGTTGAGGAAATTCAGCCGTCAACGCGCCGTTATCCAGGCATCATTTTCAAACCAAATAGGGAAGTGGGCAATAAAATTTTGGAGGTCCATGGACTTTCTGCTTCAATTGAGGGTGAACAGTTGTTCAAGGATGTGGAATTCATGGTTGAAAAAGGCGACAAGATTGTTTTTTTATCTCGCGACCCGCGTGCAATCACGGCATTGTTCGAAATAATTACGGGCAATAGAAAAGCCGATGCTGGAAATTATGAATGGGGAACAACCATTACCACGGCGTATTTGCCAGTTGACAACTCAAAATTTTTCAACACTGATATGTCGTTGATTGATTGGCTTGCTCAGTTTTCAGAAGACACACACGAAGTGTTCTTGCGTGGATACTTGGGCAGAATGTTGTTCTCGAACGAGGAGGTGTATAAACAGGTGAAAGTGCTTTCGGGAGGTGAAAAAATGCGTTGTATGATTTCGCGTATGATGTTGACTGACGCAAATGCACTGATTCTTGATTCACCAACCAACCATTTGGATTTGGAATCAATTCAGGCATTCAATAACTCCTTGATGCAATTCCCTGAAATCGTGTTGTTTACATCGCACGATCATGAATTTATACAAACAGTCTGCAATCGTATCATTGAACTGACGCCAAATGGCATCATTGATAAGAAAATGGATTACGATGATTATATTACCGACGAGAAAGTTGCGGCGGCGCAGGAAAGACTATATAAATAAACTAAAATATGGTTTTGATTTATAAGGCTGCCATAGTGGTAGCCTTTTTTATTGCCGTTTTCATCATTATTTTATAAATAAACGAAAATCTATGCCGAAATTCAAGTAAAATCTGTACTTTTGTATGTTTAATTATTTGACTCGAAAAAGTTTTAAATAGAATGGCTTCTACAGAATATTGGAATGAAGAATTGGAGACGATGAGTCGTCCAAATTTGGAAAAATTACAAATTGAACGGTTGCGCAAAACAGTGGAGATAGCTCAAAATTCTCCATATTACAGCGAAGTTTTTAAGAAATACAACATTACTCCCGAAAGCATTAAGTCGTTGGAGGATTTGCAACGTTTCCCTTTTACTACGAAAGAGGATTTGCGTAGCCATTATCCATTTGGATTGGTGTCTGTGCCAATGGAAAAAGTTGTGCGTGTGCATTCTTCGAGCGGAACTACGGGAAATCCGACGGTTGTTGCTCATTCGCAGCGTGACCTTGACCAATGGGCTGACCAAGTAGCACGTTGTATGTATATGGTTGGCTGCCGAAATACTGATGTGTTCCAAAACACATCTGGTTACGGAATGTTCACTGGCGGTTTGGGATACCAGTACGGAGCAGAAAAATTAGGAGCGGTGACAGTTCCTGCGGCTGCGGGTAACAGCAAGCGTCAGATTAAATTTATTATGGATTTTGGAACGACTATAATCCACGCCATTCCAAGTTATGCAACCCGCTTGGCCGAAGTGTTCTACGAAATGGGCATCGACCCAAGAAAAGACACAAAATTGCGGATTTTCTGCTTGGGGGCAGAACCACATTCCGAAGAACAACGTCAACGTATTGAGCAATTGTTTGGCATTAAGGCGTATAACTGTTTTGGTATGTCGGAAATGAACGGACCGGGTGTCGCTTTTGAATGCAAAGAACAGAATGGTCTGCATATTTGGGAGGACTTTGTAATTCCTGAAATACTTGACCCCGTTACATTGCAGCCTGTTCCTGAAGGTGAAGTGGGCGAATTGGTGTTGACAACAATAAACCGTGAGGCTATGCCGCTGTTCCGTTACAGAACGCGCGATTTAACACGTTTTATTCCAGGCGATTGTCCATGTGGTAGAACCCACCGCCGTCTTGACCGTTTCAAAGGTCGTAGCGACGATATGATTATTGTAAAAGGTGTTAATATTTTCCCAATTCAAATTGAACGTATTTTAATGGGGTTCAAAGAGTTGGGTATGAATTACCTGATAACAATCGACACTGTTTCCAACAATGATGAAATGACCGTGGAAGTTGAAGTGGGCGAAGATATTACAATTAGCGATTACACGAAATTGCAAAATCTTACGAAAGAAATTACCCGTCAGTTGAAGGACGAAATTCTTTTGACTCCACGCGTGAAATTGGTTGAGAAAGGCTCTATTCCACAATCGGAAGGCAAGGCTGTCCGTGTAAAGGATTTCAGGAAAAATCATTAATGTGCAAATAACTTGTAAATTATAATTTTATGACTATCAATCAAATATCAATTTTTTTGGAGAATAAGTTCGGACGCTTGAGCGAAATTCTTTCGATTCTTCGTCACGAAAATATTCGTGTGATTGCGGCAACTGTTGCCGACACCTCGGATTATGGCATATTGAGAATCATAACGACCGACCAGCAAAAGGCGTTTCAAAAGTTGATTGAACATAAAGTTTCCGCAAATATGAACGAAGTGGTTGCGATTTCTGTTGATTCGTGCATTGGACAATTGTCGGAAACAATTGATAAATTTACGCAAGCTGGTATTACAATAGAATATATGTATTGTTTCTCCTTTAACCAGAAATCAATTCTTGTGATTCGTTCCAGCAATATGGCGCAGGCGAACGAGGTGGCTCAAAAGAATAATTTGAACACGCTTTCCGAAGCGGAACTTATAAATTTTTAGTCGTATGTTTGGAATACCCGATCCACAAATTTGGTTAGTTTACATACTATCAGTCATTTGTGTTGCTTTTGCCGCATGGTTCGGCATCAAATTTTGGAATGAAGAAGATGAGGAAGGTGAAATATCAAGTTTGCCTCGTAGAAAAAAAAATAAGAAGAAATAATGGATGGATTTGCAATGTATGCGGTTGTCGTTATTTATTTTTTGACAGTCGCTTTTTTGGGTTACTTAGGCTATAAGAAAACAAAGGATTCCAGCGACTTCCTTATCGGAGGTGGAAAAATGAATCCGATAGTGATGGCTTTGTCGTATGGCGCTACGTTTATTTCTGCGTCGGCAATCGTCGGTTTTGGTGGGGTTGCCGCCACGTTTGGTATGGGCATCCAATGGCTGTGTTTCTTGAATATGTTGGTGGGCGTGGTTATTGCATTTATTTTCTTTGGCAGAAAAACACGCCAAATTGGTGCGAAATTTAAATCGTCAACATTTGCTGAATTTTTGGGCTCGTGTTATAAATCTGATAGAATTCGCTTGTTTGTTGCGGCTATGATTTTTATTTGGATGCCGTTGTATGCCGCAGCTGTTATGCGTGGTGGCGTGTTCTTTATGCAGGAAATTTTTGGTATCAGTTTCGACTTGGCTCTGCTTGTGTTTACGGTTATTATAGCTTCGTATGTGATTGCGGGCGGTATGAAAGGTGTAATGTACACCGATGCGTTGCAGGCGGTTATTATGTTTATTTGTATGATATTCCTGTTGATTTGGTTTTACAAGGAAATAGGAATGGGATTTTCTGATGCAAATCAAGCACTTACTGATTTATCCGACCAAATACCCAATGATTTGAAAGCACAGGGACACCAAGGTTGGACAGCAATGCCGGTATTTGGCTCGGCACGATGGTACACGTTGGTCACTTCGTTGATTTTTGGAGTTGGAATTGGCTGTTTGGCACAACCGCAGTTGGTTATACGGTTTATGACTGTTGACAGCACCAAACAGTTGAATCGTGGCGTTTTTGTCGGTTGTTTATTTATTTTTATCACAGTAGGGGTTATTTATCACGTTGGTTCGTTGTCTAATATCTTTTATATGCAGTCGCAGGGTTGCATTGCTTCAGATGTGCAAGTCAACGATGGTGGTGTGCTTCGTACAATTAAATCCGACGAAATCATTCCGAATTTTATTGGAAGCGCAATGCCAATGTGGTTCTCGGTGATTTTTATGCTCTGTATTTTATCGGCAAGTATGTCAACGTTAAGTGCTCAGTTCCATACAATGGCTGCTGCGGCTGGATACGATATTTATGGCACGTGGTTGGGTGGTAGAAAAAGAGAACGGAAAGAAAAAACAACTGTTGTGATTCGTTTGGCTGTTTTAATTTCTATTTTCCTGAGCTTTGTGATTTGTTATTATTTTCAGGGAAATGCAAGTCAGATTATTGCACTCTCGACATCAATTTTTATGGGTATCTGCGCATCGGCATTTTTGCCGTCGTATTTCTGTGCATTGTATTGGAAAAAAGCAACAAAACAGGGTGCATACGCAAGTATGTGGGTAGGTACGTTGGCAACAATCATAGGAATGTTGTTTTTCCATATGAAAGAAGCGAAGCTGGTGGGCTTATGTCGTGCATTGTTCGACAGCGATGTGTTGCTTGCTGGCGATTTTGCGCTGGTTGATCCTATATGCTATGCATTCCCGTTGTCGGCTATTACCATATTTGTGGTAAGCAAACTTACAGCAAAAAAATAATTACAATAAGGAAAGATTTTGATTTGATTCAAGGGTGGAGGTGTAGCCTTCATCCTTTTTTAATATTTGACCGTTGCCACGAGCCATTTTTGCCAGTTCGTCGCATCGTTCGTTTTCGGGATGTCCAGCGTGGCCTTTTATCCAAACAAAGGTTACATTGTGGAAATCCAATAAAGGAAGTAGGCGTGTCCACAAATCAACATTTATCACTGGTTTTCTGTCGGATTTTCTCCATCCTTTTGATTTCCAACTATATACCCACCGTTTGGTTATGGAATCAACCACGTAGGCGGAATCGGTATAGACGGTAACGTTTGATTTTGTTTTAAGTTTTTCCAAACCAGAAATAACGCCCAACATTTCCATACGATTGTTGGTCGTTAGCTCAAAACCTTCGGAAAATTCCTTGGAAATGTTCTTGTAGCGGAGAATAATGCCATAGCCGCCTTTCCCTGGATTTGGATCGGCAGAACCATCGGAGTATAATTCAATATGCGGTACAGTTGTTTTCCACGTTTCCATAGTACAAAGATAATAATTCGGCTGGAATCAAAAAATCCCGACTGGTTTTCCAATCGGGATTTTTGTTCCGTCAATAAATTTGTTATTGAAGTTGTGCTTGCAAAGAGTCAGCAATTGCATTAGCAATGGTGTCTGCCGTGCATTCAACTGCTTTTGGTTCAGGAGTAGAGTAGGTGTTTGTAGCTTCGTATTTGCGTACGCAACGAACGCTCAACCCTTTTGTCCTACCAATGTGGCTTTTGTTTAATCCCACATATTTCTTAGAATCATTGCCTATGTTTTTCATAAACACGTACATCGCATTTGCTTCGTTGTGTGGGGTGCTTGTCCACCATAAGCCCATATTTCCTTCTTCGTAGAATTTACCATTCTTTTCACGGAAACCTGCAGCTTTTGCAGCAAAACTTGTGCTGTCCCAACCAAGTGTGGTAGGAACTTTGTCCCAACCTGTAGCATTTTCAACACCTGCGTATGTTGCTGCCAATTGAAGCCATTCAACAGTGTCGGATGGAACAGTCCAACCTTCTGGACAAAGATTGCCTGATTGTACGGCAGCGTAGTTATATACGACTTCAGCGCCGTCTTCGTTATTGAATGTAGAGTAGGCGGGGGCTGTTGCATTTGCCCAATCTTCTTCGGCGGCTACATTCTTAATTTCTGTACCGTCAGCAAGTTTTGTTGTTTTAAGATTTGATGCAAACCACTCATAATCACCGATTTTTACAACTTTGTATGTATTTCCGTCAACATCTGCAACCGTGTTTACAACATCATCGGCAGAAGCCTGCGGACAACGATTATAGTTAGCCTCGGTCTTTTCCTCGCTACAAGCGAAGAAGAATGCGAGTGACGATGCTATTAAAATTACTTTTTTCATAATGCACTAATTAATTGTTTGTTTCACCTGAAGCAGCCTTTGCAGCAGCTCTTTCACGTAACTTTTCTTGAATTTCTTGAACTTTTTCCTTAGAAAGTGGGTATTTCCAAATCAAAACGATGGTAAGCAACATCGAAACGGTTGGAATCCATACGTACATTTCGCGAACCAAGTTCAAATCGCTCACTGAAATAATTGGGTTTGCGCCATCAATGCCAACAAGAACAAGAACGTAACCTGCTATAATTGACACTAATGCAATAGCCAATTTAATCAAGAAACCAGAAACGGCGGTAAACATACCTTCACGACGGCTTCCGTGTTCGTATTCGTCGTAGTCGCAGATGTCGGCAGTAAACGAACCAATCAACGGCCAGCACATTGCCAATCCCATGTTGATGATTACCGGCGGGAACACTGCCAAGAATGGAGCCGAAGGAGTGAACAAGAACCAGCTTGAAACGTATCCAAGAATTGCAACGGATGAACCGAGAATCAACAACGTACGTTTGTCGAAGAATTTTGCAATACGGTTCACGATGATTACCATTAAAATTTGTGTGGCAGGTTGCAAAATTGCGGTATAAACACCGATGTGTCCTGCCAATTCTTTGTGAGTCACAAATGATTCTTCAAACGAGAATGTGAATGGATGACGCCATGTCCAGTTGAAAATATTGTGCATACCATCGGAACATACATGATACATTGAAATGTAGCCAAGCAAGGGCAACATAAAGAACAATGCCACATACACAAAGAATAATGAACCCATCAACAAAAGGAATGGTTTCGACTTGAATGTCACAACCAATGAAGGCCAGAATGGGTCTTTCTTTTGTGCCTGTGTACGTTCCATATTCTTTTCTTTACAGAAAATGGCTGGAATGACTCCGAAGATAATGATTAAAATACCGACGATGACACCAAGTTTTCTTGCACCGTCAACTTCGTTACCCGAACCTTTCATAAAGTCCAATTGACAGATAAGATATGCGGAACCGATAAGAATACCGATAACGTACGAGAATATAGATTTGTACGTTTGTAGCTTCGTTCGTTCCGTGTAATCTTCCTCCAGCTCAAGCCCCAAGGCTCCGTACGGCATTTGCCAAATTGCCATCACAATGTAGAAGAGTGACACAATAGTAATAAAGTACACAGTCTGCATTATTCCTGGCGTACGCGGCGTAAACCATATCGCGATAAAGGTTAGCGCAAGAATAAACGCACCGAAGAATATCCACGGACGACGACGCCCCCATTTGGTACGGGTGTTGTCGCTCAAGTTTCCGAAAAACGTGTCGGAAAAACCTTCGATAAATTTAGATGCACTTGTCGCAATACTGATGACAACCGGGCTGACACCCATGCCAATCTGAAAAATATTGAAACTTAATGATGGGAAAACGTTCATCGCAAGGTTTTCTGCAAACCCTCCGCTGGCCCAAGCTAATTTTTCGCCACCCGACGACATAGATTTTGATGTCTTTGTCTCTGATGAGTTTGGGACTTGATTTTCAGTATTATCCATATATTGAAAAATATATAATTTGTTTTTATTGTTGCAAAGTTACAAAAAATCTTGTTCGTACCATAGTTTTGGGGAATTAAAATACAAGTAAGGGCAAAAAAAAATGCATTATGCGTACCACATAATGCATTATAACCTCAATTTTCCAAACTCCTAACTATAAGTCGTATCGTTCGTTCATCATTTTTTCTGCAAGAAAATCCGCAACACGTTGTCCTTTAAGTTTCGCGACGATTGTGAATGCAAATCGTACAGCTGCACCGGCGCCGTTTCCAGTAATCACATTTTGCGAAACGACCACAGGTTGGTTCAAACATTCTGCTCCTTCCAAATATTGTTCGTAACCAGGGTAGCAGGTCGCTTGTTTCCCTTGTAATAGTCCAAGTTTACCTAATACAAATGGAGCTGCGCAAATTGCGGCAAGCCATTTACCTTCTTCGTTTTGCTTGGTCAGTATTTTTGCCAATTCTTCGCTTGCGGCGAGATTTTCAGCCCCTGGCATTCCGCCTGGAAGAATTAATAATTCTGCGATTTCTGGTGAAATAAGATTTATGGTCGAATCGCATAAAACGCGCAATCCATGCGAACCTACAACTTCAATGTCGTTAGTGATTGAAACTGTCTCAACTTCAAAACCAGCCCGTCGCAAAATGTCGAGTGGGGCAAGTGCTTCCAATTCTTCGAATCCGTCAGCAAGAAAAATATAAACCTTTGAATCCATTTTGTTAATGATTTGCACAAAAATAATATAAATTTCTTTTCTTCGTGGTTTGTTGTGCATAAAATCAAGTTTGGGCGTATTTTGACAATCTTGAATATTGCCATGGTTGGCTCGACAAACTTTGCAAATTATAATCATTAACCCAAAACTGTACTAATTTTTTTGTAATAATGTGAAAAAAACAAAGGTATCCGTATCTTTGCATGTAAAATTTTGGTTATGTACAATTCACAAAGAATTGATTTTAATAAAGTGCGTTCAACGCAGGAAATTTTCGCTGATTATCTTGCGTTTATGAAATCGGAGGGACAATCATATGGATTGATTCTTTCGATTTTTGTGTTGCCATTTGCCTTGGCTTCCGCATACATTCTTACACAGCAAACGTTTGATTTACAAACGATAGATGTTCTTTCTGGATCATATAATAATATGTATATAGCCTTGGCTTTATCTTTTGTGGCAAAATTTTTCGGCGTGTTTGTATCGTGTGCATATGTACAATTATATATGTCGGGTTCCCGAATTGATTTGGATAGCATAAAATCGTATATAATGGACAATTTTGTACAGGCGTTTTTGGCGTCCTTGTACGTTTCTTGTGCGTTGTTTGTGGGATTTTGCTGTTTTATTGTTCCTGGAGTTATATTGTTGCCTGCGTTGTCAATGGTGGTGTACGATGTGCTATTTGCCCGTCAGCGAAGCTTTTTGAGTCTGTCGCGATGTTTGAATTTGTGTCGTACCAATTGGCGGCAGAGTTTTGCGGTGGTGATATTGTGCTATGTGGTAATATTCGTGCTTTCAATTGTAATTGGCGATTTGTTGCCCGCCGAAAATACGTTTTTGAATGTTGTTGTGTCGTCGGTTGTGACTGTGCTGAGCGAAACAACTATGATTCCGTTCATACTATTATATTATAGTCTTGCAAATCAAAATATGAAATTATGAAAATTGTAAATATAACATTGTCGTTTTCCGATGCCATCCAGCAGGAGGCGCTTGAATGGCTTTCCAAGGAATATTTACCGCTATTGCGGGTGTGTCCTGCCGTTGCGTCCTCAAATGTGTTCCAGATAGAGGCGCAGCAAGGTGCCGATGATTGTTTTGCCTTGCAGATATTGTTTGATACCGAAGACGATTTTTCATTTTATTGCCAGCGGTATCAACAAGATTTCGAGGCGGCGTTGGTTGCCAAATTCACTAACCAATTTGGTATGTTCAAAACAATACTTACATCGTTATGATTCTTCTTGCCGACAGTGGTTCCACCAAAACAGACTGGGCATGTGTAGATGCACAGCAAACATTTCATTTTCAGACAATTGGGCTGAATCCATATTTTGTTACTGAAGAACAGATATGTGACGAGATTTCTCGAAATTTTTTACAATGCACAATGCACAATGCACAATTCGCAATGGATAATGCTTATATGGCTGTTTCAAAAATCTATTTTTATGGTTCTGGTTGTGGTAGAGCGGAATCCAAACAAGTAATAGAAAATGCGTTGCGGAAATTATTTTGTCGTGCGGAAATCATTGTGGATTCCGATTTAAAAGGTGCGGCAATTGCTTGCTACGGAAATGGAAAAGGTATTGTGGCAATTTTAGGTACGGGAATGAACATTGGCTTTTGGGATGGAAAAACGTTGCAAACACCAATGTCATCGTTGGGCTATATATTTGGTGATGCGGGAAGTGGTGCAGTGCTTGGCAGAAAATTGATTAAGGCTGTGTTTGAAAAACAACTATCAGAGGTTCTCATTGAAAAATTTCAAAACACATATCACGTCTCGTTGCCTGAATTGCTCGACAGAGTTTATAAGCAACCACGTCCAAACGCATATTTAGCTGGATTTGCACCATTTTATGCCGAGAATGTGAAAAATCAGGAAATCCAGACAATTCTGCACGAATCCTATAGGGAATTCGCCGAAGTCTATGCAAAACCTATAGCCGATAAATATGGAGTAGGGGAAATTTCCTTTGTTGGATCCATAGCAAACGTATTTTCAGAAATTTTAGCGGAGGAATTGACTGCTTTTGGACTAAAAATACATGCAATTATTACTGCTCCAATAAAAAGTTTTGAAATTTTTTATAAAAATATTTAATTGATTTACAATAACTTACAGAGTACTTATTGTATTTTTTACACTTTTTATGAAAAAAAGTTTTGTGTTTGTGAAAAATTGTGTATTTTTGTAAAAGCAATGAGGGAATAATCAACGATTCTTAAATTGCGGTAAAGTACATTGAGATTTATTCAAAAATCACGATAAACGGGTAGCCAGGTCTTCTCTTTTTTTCATGGTGTTGCGGCTTTTTCATGATTGGTTATGTGGTGTTTGAGGTTAATGTAAGGTAGTTTTTAGTTAGTTTCTTCTTCTCTGGTTACCCGTTTTTTTAATTTCCTTTTTTCTTTCTTAATTATTTTTTAGTTTCCATTTATAATTTTATTTTTGTTCGTACGTTTATTATATCGTTATGGACATAAAAAGACACAGATTTCTCTTTATTAACATTGGCTGCATAGTGGCAGTTTTTGTAGTCGCGTTTATAGCATTTGACATTTGGTTGGATTCATACACCGATCATGGTGAGAATGTTACGGTTCCTGATTTTCGTGGGCTTGATTTTGATGCTGCTCAAATTTTAGCGGCAAAAGATGGCTTGCAGGTTAAGGTAAACGACACGTTGAGTGTTGACGATGTTGCGCCAGGGGCAATTGTTGACCATTTTCCTTCGGCAAATTCAAAGGTAAAACGGGGAAGGACAATCTATCTGTCTATCAATTCCATAACACCAGTTATGGTCGTTATGCCAAAAGTCACGAATGTTTCACTTCGCCAGGCTACGCAGATGCTCGAAAACAATGGTTTGCGCATAGGTGTGATTGAGTACAAACCTGATTTTGCCAATAATTATGTGTTTGAACAACGGTATAATTTAAAAACGATAGAGCCAGGAACAAAAATTCCTAAAGGTTCAGCGGTTGATTTGTTGGTGGGACAAGGCGGTGATGGAGTTGTTGTTGCAATACCATCATTATTGGGGCTTCCGTGGTCGGCAATCTCCGATTCGCTTATGGCACGTGGCTTAAACATTAATCCTATATTTAACGCAGAGGTGCGAACAAAGGATGATACATTGCGTGCACGCGTTATTCGCCAATCGCCTGCGTATGTGGAAGGGGGAAAAATGACGGCAAGTGAAACAATAGATGTGTGGTTCGGTATTGAATCAGCTATAAATACCAATACGGATGAGGAATAATCGTTGTGCATATATAATATTGTTATTAATTGGAAATGTATGCTTGTCGCAGAATTTATTTGCGCAAGAAACGTTGCAAGCTCTTGTTTCCCAGCAAAAAACGCAATTAAAATCACAGACACAAGCAGAATCTTTGTTGAAAAATCTACCATTTTTCGATGATTTTGCTTATCCTGATGCTCGTCCATCGGCATTGATGTGGCAGGATGATGATGCGTATGTGAATCGGGGATTTGCCAAAAATGTGAAAACTATTGGCGTGGTTTCGCTTGACGCAATGGCTTCAAATGGCAAATTACACGAAAATGTTGCAACAACAGCGAGAATTTCCGATTATCTCACATCGTTGCCAATCAATTTGAAAAACTATGAGTTGATGTATGTGAGCGATAAATTGTATAGGAAAAATGGCTCGTCGTTTGTCTTGCTTGACGATTCATATTTCCTATATGATGCAAAACTATCCGATTATGTATCTGTGACGCAGGGACTTGCGTATTGTGCCGGCGATACTATCTATAAAAAAGTGGATGATTTGTTTGTCGCGCAACAGGATTCAATATTCGATAAGGATAAACAATATATAATAGGCTCGTATAAAACTGAGCACCAATGGTTTGACTATCATATAGAAGATTCGCTTGCGTTGAGTTTCTATTATCAGGCTGGTGGCAACGTTGATGTTCCTGAAGCAACCGACAGTTTGGTGTTGGAATTTTATATTCCTTACGATACCAGTGGCGTGCTGATTAACGAAATAAATACGACTGGCGTGGAGATTTATAATGCAACCGATTCTTTAATTTCGCTCAAAGGCTGGTTTTTGTTGCCGTTACCGCTTGTTGATGTTATGGAAAACGACTCGTTAGGAAGGTTTTCATTGCCTGAATTTGAAATTCCTGCATATCGCCATTGTGTGATACCATATTCATATTTTTCCACAGATTCGTTGACTGTCCCGTTGGCATATTTGTATTCGCCTGATACAGTGTTGGTTGATAGTATTTCATTATCTGAAAAATTGGGTACTGGTTTCGGCTATGCGAGAATGCCTGATGGTAATCCTACATGGGCTTATACCGCAACGGAAACGATGGGGGAATGTAATCCGTCGTGGAAATGGATTTGGTCAACAAGCAAGAAAACCGGTGATGAATTTGTTCCCGTGTATATTCCGTTGGAACAGGCTTCGAATTTGGTGAAAGGCTTTCGGTTCCGATTCAAAAATTATACAAGTTTGAGCAACGATGCGAGTCACGCCCGAAACGAGGATTTTTGGCATATTGATTTGATTTGGCTGAATGCGAACCGTTCTGTAACAAATCTTGATGTACCAGATGTGGCGTTTACTTCAGAAATCACACCGCTATATTCCCGTTACAAGGCTTTGCCTATGTCGCATTTCGCACAAGTTGATGAAAGTGATTTCAAAATGACGGTTTTGGCGAAATTCATCAATTTTGACACTGATTTCCGAAAAGTGAAATTTAATTTTACCGTGAAAAAATTACATACGGGCGAGGCATTGTTCTTTCCAACCTACGAGACCGATATTCCAGCTGCCACAGCGGCTTCAGAACGCGATATTCTTACAGAATTTGATGTGGATTTCTTTAGTTTTCTTTCTGAAGATATAGATGTGTATGACGATGCGGAATATGAATTCTCGTATTTTTTCACCGACATTGCCAATCCGCTGTATGAACAATATCGTTGGAACGACACGTGTCGTTCTGTTTTGACGGTTTCAAACTATTATGCCTACGACGATGGTACGCCCGAAGCTGGCTATGGTTTGCGTGATGCGCCAATGGGGAAGGTCGCTTTTAAATTCGATATTTTGCAGTCCGACACGCTGAAGGCGATTTCCACGTATTTCAATCCTACAATGCGCGAACAGGCGACCACATTCAATTTATGCGTGTGGGAAAACAATAACGGCTTGCCTGGTGAGTTGTTATATTATGCACCGAGCGAACGGATAGCGTATGCCGATGGAATGTTCCAATTTGTTGATTATGAGATTCATCCTGAAAATATTGTGAATGGCGGCGATGCGCTTGTAGTAGGGAAATCGTTTTTCGTCGGTTGGGAACAACCAAACGACGTGCTTTTGAATATGGGCATTGATTTGAATCAAAGTTTGAATAATCGATTGTATTACAATCTTGGCTTTGAATGGGAAAACTCCGTGCAGAAAGGCGCATTGCTGTTACGTCCGATTTTTGGAAATTACACCAAAACAGCGTTGCCAACGGTTGCATCGGAAGAAGTAAGTGTATTTCCGAGCATTGCGAAAAATCTGGTGAAAATTTCATCTTCAAATGGAGTAAAACAAGTGCTTGTAACTGATATGACGGGGAATGTGGTTGTGAAAACCGTAGATTCTGAATTTTCTGTCGCATGTTTGCCAAATGGATGCTATGTTGTTGTGATTCAAATGGATAGCGATACGATTGTTATTAAAAAATTGATTGTCGCAAAATAAAAAACAACATAGAATATATATTTTACGTGTGAAACTATAGGCTTACAATAATTTTTTCATATATTTACGCCAATAAACAGACAGTTAAGGCAATTTTTTCATGATTGAAACAATATAGGTATGAAGAAAAAGAGTTTACTTACATTATTGATATTGTTCGTTGTCCCGAGTGTAATATATGCTTCGGAACCATCAATAGTATTGAAACCTCAGTCTCCAAACGAACAACAAATGACGAATCGTCAGAAACAATTTGCTATGGGGCATATAGGCGTGGCGTTGTATCCTGACTTCAGTTTTGGTGCTACATATGGTCAAGTTGATGTGTATGGTTGGTACGCCAACATTATGACAGACTTTGGTTTCCGTTTCTCTTCAGATGCGAAAGCCGATGAAAATGGAGCCATTAATGGTGAATATCCGTTTTATACTGGAAAAAAACGTACTTCGTATTTTGCATTGACAGGTGGTGGCGTGGTTCGTACAGAAATACCTTCGTACCGAATTCCTATATTTTTGATGGCTGGTATTGGCTATGGAAACCGTACGGTTCGTTACGAAATGGCTGATGGAGACTGGGCAACGTGGAAATCAAAATCATCACCGCGTTCGGGTTTGCATTGGGAATTGCAAGCAATGACAGATTACAATGATATGGCATTTTCGATTGGTGTGTCGAGCGTGACAAACTTCAAACAATCGAATTTCTTTGAATTAAAATTAGGTTTCGGTTATTTCTTATAAAATAGTGACTATTATGAATCGTATTATATATTTGGGATGTGTGATAACCTTACTGGCAGGTGTGGTAGGGTGTGAAAAGGATCCGAAAGTGGATGCTACATCAATTTCGATTAAATCCGTGTCGGCTGTTACAGGAAGCACAGCAGTGGTTTCTGCCGAAATCGGAAAAGGAATGGCAACAATTGCTGAACGAGGTATATGCTGGAGCAACGGAGAAAATCCGTCCATTACTGATGCGGTTGTTTATGCGGCAGAAGGCGGAGCTGGCGTATTCCAATGCCAGTTGAATAATTTGGATGAAAATAAAACCTACAATGTCCGTGCATTTGCAAAAAATGGCTCAGGCGTGATGTATAGTGAAAACTTCTCGTTCAAAACATCAAAAAAATTGGTGGTGAAAACATTGGAATTGAAGGATAAATTGGGTACTTGCGCTGAAGCTGCCGGGGCGGTTGAGGCCGATGGCGACACAACTATTGTACAAAAAGGTTTCTGCTGGAGCGTAAATCCGAATCCAACAATTAACGATTCCATTGTGTTTATGGACAATTCTAGCAAAGAATCACAATATGTACTTTGGATGCGGAATCTAACGCCAAGCACTACGTATTATTATAAGGCATTTGTAACCAATGCCGCTGGTACAGCATACGGCGAGGAAAAAGCGTTTACAACCTTGGATAATCCTGTGGTGAAAAAAACTGACCTTGGCGCTGTTGAAGTTGAAAATGGAAAATATTTCGTGGTTTGTGCTGGAACAATCACCGATACGTTGGGCAATGTTCCTGTGACACAATGTGGTTTCTGCTGGAGCAAAAATCCAAATCCAACTGTTGATAATGAGAAGATAGACAAAGTGATAGCAAATACGGTCGAAATCGGCACGTTTAAAGATACTGTTTGGGTAGAAATAGAGGAAAATGTCACTTATTATGTTCGTGCGTATGTGATTACTGAAAACGGCGTTGCGTATGGCGAACAAAGCTCATTCCTAACGTGGTCGTTGCCAATAGTTTCCATCTTCAACGCTTACAGCATCACAAGCAATTCTGCAACCGAAGGCGGTGTGATTGTTTCTGATGGTTCCGCACCAATCCAATCTCGTGGATTCTGCTGGACAATTGATGAAAATACGCTCCCAACTGTTGAAGACAACCAAAGTGTAACGGTATCGAGTTCAAATTCAATTTATTATGGGAATTTAACGAACTTAACACCAAACACAACATATTACGTTCGTGCATACGTAACAAATAAAATTGGCACATCGTATAGTGACGTCGTTTCCTTTACCACAAAGGCGAAATAACAACGATTTTTTAGAATAAAAGAAAGGGGAAATTGCTCGGCGGTTTTCCCTTTTATTTTGCTCGTTTTTTGTACATTTGTACAACGATTCGAAACTATCTGATATGAATAACACTTTTTGTGAGAAAAAACGTAGCTGTACATTTTTGAAAATGTATGTGTTGGTGCTTTGTTTTGTTACGCTGGGCAACATTACACGGGCGCAGGATACATTGCGGGGAATGATTATGGATACGAATGGCGTTGCGTTGATTGCTGCTTCTGTTGCTATAGAAGGAACAACAATAGGAACTTTTACTGAAATGGATGGTTCGTGGATTTTGCCTGTGCCTCCTAATATTAAGACGGATCTCCGTAAATTGGAATTTTCGTATGTCGGGTTTGAAACGCAGTTGGTTCTTGTTGATGGGCAACGAGAATTTAATATACAGTTAGTTCCAGAGAAGAAACACTTAATTCCAGATAAAAAACGCATACGACATCGTTGGATGCATATTAGTGGGTACTTTTATCAAAAAATGTATGTTTTGGTCAATGGAAAGTCATATTCAGTTTATGTTGTTGATGAAGATGGTAATCCCTTGGATGATATTATAATATTAGTAAATCGAGGAGTAACAACATATATTTATGTTTTGGGGAAATATAGTCATGATTTTGAAGGTAGGAAAAATGATATTGTAGAAATAAAAAAACTGGTTATAAATCTGTAAGATACGCAGTTAAAAATGTTCCCGATACTATTCGGATGGAACCGCTTTATTCTTCTGAGGTTGCATTGGAGCAGGCGCAGACATCCGACAGCAGCACAAAATGTTTGGATACATTGAAAACTATGCATGATACGGCTTTGAATGTTGAAACTACATGTGTAACCGTGAATGGTGAAATTGCAGAGGTACCTAAAAGGTTGTATAATCGTTATGGTTATGAAGAACCTCGTATTGGGGGAGGTCTAGCATATCAAAAAAATGATAATTATTTATCATTATGGCTTGCTGCTGGTTTAGATTTCTCGTTATATTCGAGAAAATCATTGTTAGGCGTTTCTTTTGATTTTTCGGGAGGTACGGCAAATAGAGATATGTATAAAAAGGGAAGATGTACTATTAATGAGAATGATACTATTCAAATTTTTTCTTGGAAAGTGTATTATGGATATAATACCTTTTTATATAAAAACTTTTTGTTTACCCCATATTTCGGTGTAGGATTGTCTTGGATTTCTAAACAGCATGCTTCACATACATCTATTTATTGTCCGTTAATGGAAGTTGGTTGTAACTTTGATTGGTTTACAAAAACAGCCCTCTCCGCTACATTAAAACCGTATTATAGTGTACTATACAATAAATCGTTGGGGGGAATGCCGATTATTGGAATAGCGTTGTCGTTTAAAGCTGATTAAATTATATCAACTGCAAATCGTGTAAACGTTTGTATGCGCCGTTGAGTTCAATAAGTTCATCGTGCTTGCCCGATTCCACAATTCTTCCTTCGTTGAGAACAACAATATTGTCGGAATTTTTGATGGTGGAAAGTCGGTGGGCGATAACCAACGAAGTCCTGTCTTTCATCAAGTTCGACAAAGCTTCTTGTACCAATCGTTCCGATTCGGTGTCGAGGGCTGAAGTGGCCTCGTCGAGAATAAGTATTTGTGGGTTTTTCATAATTGCACGGGCTATGCAAAGGCGTTGGCGCTGTCCACCCGAAAGTTTTCCGCCTTGGTCGCCAATGTTGGTTTCATAGCCTTGTTCCATTTCCATAATGAAATCGTGGGCATTGGCAAGTTTTGCAGCTTCTATAACTTTCTCTCTATCAGGGTTTTCTATACCAAATGCAATGTTGTTGAACACGGAATCGTTAAACAACAGCGATTCTTGGGTCACAATGCCTATTAGTCCACGCAAATCCGATAGTTTGTATTCTGGTAGAGGAACGCCGTCTATTGTTATGGCGCCAATGGTTGGCTCGTAGAAACGTGGTATTAGGTTAGCGATGGTTGTTTTTCCCGAACCCGATTGCCCAACCAATGCTATGGATTTTCCTTTCGGAATGGTGAGGTTTATGTCGTTTAGGACAACCCGTTCTTTTGTGTAGCCAAATGTAACATTCTTAAATTCAATGGAATCCGAGAATGAATGTATTGGCATGGCATTCGGTTTGTCTTCGATTTTTGCATCGGCGTTGATGATTTTTTCAATACGGTCGATGCCGGCAGCTCCTTGCTTAATATTGTAGAATGCCGACGTGAACGATTTTGCTGGGCTTGCAATCTGTGTGAACGCCAACACAAATGCAATGAACGCTTCGGCAGACATGCCGCCATCGTCCATAAGCACAAGTTTTCCACCAAAATAAATTGCTATGGACAAAATCACCACAATCAAAAAGTCGGTGAGTGGATGGGCAAGACTGTATTTGCGGTTCGCACGGTTCTGCTCACGGTAGTGCGCGTCGCTCCGCGATTCAAATTGTTTGTGCATCTGCGCTATACCATTGAAAATCTTGATGACTTTCAGTCCCGACAGCGTTTCGTCAATGTAAACCATTATGTCGCCTTGCAGTTCTTGCGTGCGGTTGGTTGATTTTTTCAGACTCTTTCCGATTTTTCCTGTAACGATTCCCATAAACGGCAACAAAACAAACACCATCAATGTCATTTTGTAGCTAATTATCACAATACCAATAAAATACACTAATATATAGAGAGGGTTTTTTATCAAGTCAATGAACGAATTCATACTATTGCGCACAACGGTAATATCCGATGACATTCTTGACATAATATCGCCTTTCCGTTCATTGGTAAAGAAGAACACTGGCAATTGTAAAATCTTGAAATACGCAATGTTGTATATGTCGCGCGGCACGCCGTTCACGATAGGAATGTTGAAATATTTTCCGAAATACTCCGCCGTGTCTTTTAGGAACGTTACAAAAATCAAGAATGCACATATAAATATAAGAGCCATTGATTTGTCCCAACGCTCAATCACCAATGTTAAATAGTAGTTGAGATAGAGGAGAAGGTTGTCTTTGCTCATTACAAACGTTTCCGGAAGTTCGTGTACCTGCTGGGTGTTGTCGAACAACACATTAAGAAATGGAATGATGGCTGCAACCATACCAAATGAAAAAATTGCACCAAATAGGTTGAAAAAAAATACTAAAACAAGATTTTTTTTATAATTTGATAGGTATCTCCACAGTTTTTTGAAATCGCTCATATTACTTTTTTTGCAAAAATACGATTTTATACTAATACGCCAAGTTTTGTTGGTAATTCGTTTATATTTTCATTTGCTTGATAGGGAATTTCAAAATATTTTAGCACCGATATTTTTAGACGTAGATGCGAAGATTAATTTTGTTTATGGCGTATTATGTGATTGCGCAAACAATTGCAGCTCAGGATTTTATATTTCCTATGGACTTGCGTCCTGTATATTTGTCGGCGAATTTTGGTGAACTTCGTCCAAACCATTTTCATTCGGGACTTGATATGAAGACCGACAAAGTAGAGGGTAAGGTTGTCCGTGCGGTTGATTCGGGATTTGTGTCGAGAATACAAGTCACACCAACGGGGTATGGGCATGTGTTGTATGTTGACCATCCTTGCGGCTATACCACGGTTTACGCCCATTTGAAAGCGTTTGACCCTCGGATTGATTCCATTGTGAAGGCATATCAATATGAGAAAAAAGTGCATACGGTGAATATAACGCTCACACCCGACCAAGTCCCTGTGGCAAAAGGACAGCAAATTGCATTGTCAGGAAATACGGGCAGCTCTGGCGGACCGCATTTGCATTTCGAAATACGGAAAACCGAAAATCAGCACGCATTGAACCCAATGCTGTTCTACGATTTGAAGGATAACGTGCCTCCAAAAATTTTCCGCGTTGGTGTGTATCCAATGGATTCAAACAGTTTTGTAAACCACAAACAGAAAAAACAGTTGTTTGAAACGGTTTCAAAAGGGAATGGCGTATATGTGCTGAAAGAACCTGTTACCGTGTGGGGGAATATAGGATTTTCGGTGCAAGGATTCGACTATATGCCAGAAATGTCGAATGTGTACGGATTTTATACGACTACGCTTACGTGTAACGGAAAAACAATTTATTCAAGAAAAATTGATGAGATTGACTTTGGAACAACTGCCGACATCAATAGTTTGATTGACTACGAGGAGCGCTTGGCTTCGAAACGTAACTACGAACGGATGTTTAAGACCCAAAACAACGAACTTGAAATTTATACCAAACTTGACAATCAGGGAATTTATAAAACTGATGGTAATGAGTTGGCTCAGTGCGAAATACGAGCCACCGACTTTGTGGGAAACACAGCTGCTGTTACTATTTATTTGAAACAAGTCCACAACGATAGTCTTGATGTAAAAGCTTGTAAATCAGTTGAAAAGAAAAGTTGCATGGATTCGTTGGTCTATACAGACGGAAAATTTCAGTTTAAGGCAAAGGAAAAAACATTTTTTACGGATTTCACATTCGATGTGAAAATTGACGAAACCAATCCTAAAAAACGGTATTATTCAAAACAGTATCAAATAGTTACTGATCAAGTTATCTTTAAAAAATCTGCAGAAATAATCATACCATATTCGTTGCCCGATTCATTGCAGGGGAAAGGTATCATAGAAAATTGCAGTCGGAAAACGCCCATTATGACGAAATTCGACGACAACGGTTGTGCGCATGCATTTATAAAGAGTGGCGGAAAATTTGCTGTGGTTGTTGATACGGTTGCACCAACTATAAAAATGACCATGGCTGATAGTGCGGATATGTCGGCAAAACCATACATATTATTTAAAATGTCGGACAATTATTCTGGCGTTGGAAAATATAATGCGTATATCGACGGACAGTGGCAAATTCTTGACTATGATGCCAAAAGTGGTGCAGTGTTCCTTTGGTTTGATGACGCACGACTTGAATTGGGCAAAAACCACTCTTTGAAAATCGTGTTGGAAGATTTGTGCCATAATGTATTAGAGAATGAATATACTTTTTTTAGGTAGAATTAGGAGTGTGAATTCTATAAAAAAGTCTGTTGATATGGATAATCTAATGGGGATTTTATTACATTTGCTGTAACCTTAAAATTTAAAAGTCATGGATAAATCAAAAATCATTTCAGCGGTACTGATTATGTGTGGATTAATCGGTATGGGTTTTCTTCTCAAAACGGGAATTGACAATTTTGCCAAAAAAGACAACTATGTTTCTGTTAAAGGTCTTGCCGAACGTGAAGTTATGGCGGATAAAGTTACGTGGCCAATTACATTGAAAGATGTGGGCAACGATTTACCTGGTTTGTACGAAACAATGTCGGCAAAAACAAACAAAGTGATGTCGTTTTTGAAGAAAAATGGTATTGATGAGTCGGAAATAAGTACCTCTGCCACAAATGTTTATGACCGTCAAGCGGAACGCTATGTTTCTGACTATGTTCATACTCGTTACCAGGTTTCTAAAGTAATTACCGTATCTACGAATAAGGTTGAATTGGTTCGTAAGTTGCTTTCTTCGCAGGAAGAATTGCTGAAACAAGGCGTTGCCATTGCTGTTGGCGATTCTTGGGAAGGTAATACAACTAAATTTGAATTTACTGGTTTGAATGATTTGAAACCACAAATGATTGAGGAAGCTACGCAGAACGCTCGTGTAGTTGCTGAAAAATTCGCATCTGATTCAAAATCAAACTTGGGCGGTATTAAATTTGCAAATCAAGGTCAATTCTCTATTTCCGACCGTGACGACAACACTCCGTTCATCAAAACAATCCGTGTGGTTACAACGATTGATTATTATTTGAATTAATATTTAAAAATCAAATTAATAGGGGCGAATAATTTATTCGCCCTTTTTTGTTTCTATATTTGCGGCTGATTAAAATGTCATGGCGATTTCATTTACAAATTGTACGCTTTGTCCGCATCGTTGTTCCGTAAATCGTGAACAGGGTGAATTGGGATTTTGCCGTCTCAATGCTGGGCTGCACATAGCAAACATTAGTTTGCATAAGGGCGAGGAACCGATTGATGGAAGTGAAAACGGCGTGTGTAACGTGTTTTTCTCGCATTGCAATCTGAGGTGTGTGTATTGCCAGAATTATCAGATTAGCCAACCACAAACAGTGATACCGAATGAAGTAACGGATTATGAAACGGCAGTCGGACAAATTATTTCAATATTACGGAAAAATGTTGATTTTCTTGGCTTTGTGTCGCCCACGAGCCATATTCCGCACATGCTTAGGATTATAGAACTGGTTCACGAACAAGGATTTTTTCCTAAGATAATATATAACACCAATGCCTATGAAATGGTGGAAACCTTGCAACAATTAGAACCTGTTGTGGATATTTATTTGCCCGATTTCAAATATGCCGACGATGAAATAGGAAAACAACTTTCTGGTATTCAGAATTATAGTAAAATTGCGATTTCAGCTATCAAGGAAATGTATCGTCAGAAAAAATCACAAATCAAAGACGAAAATCCTGCTCTCATCATTCGGCATTTAGTATTGCCGAATCATGTGGAAAATAGCTTGGCTACGTTAAAAATGATAGCGAAAGAATGTTCCACCGATGTTTTTGTTTCGCTTATGTCGCAATATTTTCCTGTGTATAAGGCTATGGGGATCAAAAAAATAAATCGTGCTATTACCACTACGGAATATAATCGTGTTTTGGATGTGTTGGATGAATTAGGATTTGAAAGAGGCTGGACACAATTGTTGGAAAGCAACGATTATTACCAGCCTGATTTCACAAAAGAAAATCCGTTTGAGTGAATGTAGCTCAAATTTTTTTATTCTTTTTCAGCATTTGCTTCGTCTGTAATTAAAATGTAATCCAATTGTCGTTTGATTAAGTCTGCACGGGCGATTTTAATGGTCACGCGGTCGCCCAACGTGTATTCGTTGCCGGTGTAACGTCCTCGCAGACAGTAATTTCGCTCATCAAACGAATACATGTCGTCGCTCAAATCCCTGAGCGATACCATTCCTTCGCATAAATTGCCGTCCAATTCCACGTAGAAGCCCCATTCGGTGATGCTGGTGATTGTTCCTTCAAATATTTCGCCTACGTGGTCTTTCATCCATTCAACTTGCTTGTATTTGATTGAAGCTCGCTCGGCATTTGCCGCCAATTGTTCGCGCGAAGACGAATGTTTGCAGTATTCTTCGAATTCTTCTTGCGAAACGCTCGGTTTCTTCTTCAAATACCGGTCGAGCAGACGGTGAACCATCATATCGGGGTAACGGCGGATAGGCGAGGTGAAGTGACAATAGTAGTCGAACGCAAGTCCATAGTGACCAATATTTTCAGTCGTATAGATTGCCTTCGCCATAGAACGTACAGCCAAACCTGCAAAAATATCACATTCCGTTTTGCCTTTTAAGTCGGTAAGTAACTTATTGATAGACTTAGAAGTAGAAACGCCACCTGAAGTATTGATTTTATATCCGAATTTCTTCAAAAAGTTCGAGAAATCACGCAACTTCATATCGTCTGGCTTGTCGTGTACACGATATACGAATGTAGGTGCGGAACTGCGTTTTCCAACAAATTCAGCAACCTTTCTGTTAGCGAGCAGCATAAATTCCTCAATGAGTTTGTTTGCGTCTTTCGATTCCTTGAAATACACGCCTGTAGGCCGTCCGTTCTTGTCGAGCTTGAATTTCACTTCCTTGCGGTCGAAAGAGATGGCTCCTTTTTCGTAGCGTTTCGCACGAAGGATTTTTGCTAAAGCGTCCATCGTGGTAATTTCTTGAACTAAGTCGCCTTCGTGTGTTTCAATCACTTGTTGAGCTTGCTCATACGAAAATCTTCTGTTTGAACGAATTATGGTTCTTCCAAACCATTCTTTCAACACGTTTGCTTCCTTGTCCATAATGAACACGGCGGAGAACGTCAGTTTGTCCTCGTTTGGTCGAAGCGAACAGACGTTGTTTGACAGTTTTTCGGGCAACATAGGAACCACGCGGTCAACCAAATAGACCGATGTGGCACGTTTCTGGGCTTCTTCCTCCAACTTTGAGCCGGGACGGACATAATATGTCACATCGGCAATATGCACGCCGATTCGGTACGTTTCGTCTTCCAAGAACTCAATCGACAGCGCATCGTCAAAATCCTTTGCGTCGGCAGGGTCGATGGTGAACGTGGTCACGTCGCGGAAATCGCGGCGGCTCTTGATTTCTGCGGCTGGAATCTCGTCGGGCAGGGCGTTTGCCTCGTCTTCGAGTTCCTTTGTAAAATGATATGGCAAATCAAATTCTTCGAGAATGGCGTGCATTTCGGTCTCGTTGTTGCCAACGTCGCCCAGCACTTTCACAACCTTCCCGATAGGATTTTTTGCTTTCTTTGGCCATTCAACTATTTGAACTACAACTTTTTGTCCGTTCTTTGCGTCCATAGCATCGTCGTTAGCCACAAAGATGTCGTAGGGAATGTATCGTTTGTCAACAATCACAAACGCATATTTTGAGTTCCGTTCGATTATGCCTACAAATTCACGTCGTCCTTCTTCAAGAATTTCAACCACTTCGCCTTCCAAACGAGAGCGTCTGCCGTGAGGGGCAAAGAGCGAAACTTTTACCAAATCGTTGTTCAACGCATGATTTAAGTTAGGCGATGCAATGAACACATCCTCTTCGAGTTGCGGACTTACGACGTATGCCGTTCCGTAGGGTGTCATGTCAATGTGACCAGTGATGGTTCCCATTTGATTTTTGAGACGATATTTCCCTTTTTGGCATTCCTGCAATTCGCCTTTTTGTTCCAATGTTGCAAGATGTTTTTCAGTCAGTGCCAAACCCTCTTTGTTGTTGATACCCAATTGTACCGCAACTTGTTTGCAGTTGAGTGGCTTCTTCGGCGATTTTCTAAAAATAGCCAAGATATCGGACGATATTTCCGAAGCCGATGATTTTCTATATTGTTCGTTTTTTCGAGCCATACGTTCAAATTTTTAATTGTACAATATTACAAAAAATGTGGGAAAAACGGAGGGGAAGGGGAAAATTATAAAGAAATGTCCATTCTTACCAACGAATCTTTTTAAGCTCATATTCAGATGGATATGCGAAGTTAATGTAATCATACAGAGGTTCAATCACATAATTTCCCGTACTATCTATATAACCATATTTGCCATCTATTTTTATTTTTGCGAGTCCATTTTCTTGAAAATCCCATGCTTGGTCAAATTTTTGTCCAACAAAATTCCCCGTTTTATCAATAAAAGCATATTTGTTGTTTATTACGACACGTGCCAATCCATTTTCTCCAAAATCGTAGGCTTTCTGAAATTGCTGTTTTATCACAATATTCCCTGTTTTGTCTATATATCCAAAGTTTTTATATTTATTCGTTAAATAATTAATTTCTCCAATGTATGCTAAACCATTCGAGAAATTCCCAATGCAGTCATATTGTATAGGTATTACAATTTCACCAGATGTATTGATAAATCCATACTTTCCATATTGGTCTATTCCGTATGCTTTTACTTTTGCCAGTCCGTCTGAACTAAAATCTCCTGCATAGCCAAATTGGGGCTTAATTACAAACATTCCTGTTGTGTCAATGTACCCCCATATGTCTTTTTGTCTTACACAAGCCAAACCATTCTCCTGAAACTCTCCAATCCAATTATATTGTGGTTCTACAATGATGTTTCCTTTAATGTTTATAAAACCATATTTCAATTTTTTAGAAATAATTCTGACATAATTTTTGTTTAATTCGTTAATAATTCTAAAATGGCTGAAAAATATAACTTTTCCTGTAGAGTCGATGTATCCATATTTGTGTTTTATGTCCACTGCGGCAAATTCCTCGAAAAAATCTTGTGCATTATCAAAAGTTGGTTGTATAATAAATTTCCCTGTTGTATCAATGTAACCCCATTTCCCGTTTTGTTTTACAGGAGCCAAGCCGTTTGAGAAATGTCCAGCATCGTCATAAATGGGTTCTATTACAATATTTCCGTTTTTATTAATGAATCCCTTTTTATTTATCAGTATTGGGGCAAGTCCGTTTGAGGAAGGTTTACCAATAAAAATATAATTATATTGTGGTTCTATCACGTATTTCCCAGTTTTATCAATAACGCCGTACTTTTTATTTATATGAACGACGGTTCTGTTGTTTGTAAATATAAAATCACTTACGTAGTCAAACTGTGGTTCAATTACAATTTTTCCCGTGGTGTCAACAAATCCGTATTTGTTTCCTAATTTGACACAAGCAAGACCACAGTCAGAAAACTCATAAGCATGATCGAATTGCGGCGTTACAAGGTATTCACCCTTTGCATTTAAATAGCCCCATTTACCATCGATTTCTACTCTGAAGATCACATTGTCGGTCGGACCAGCGCTCGCTGCAATAGTTATAAATAAAGCTACTACAAAAAATAAAGATTTAAATCTCATAGTTTGTTTTAAGGTTTAATGTTCTTTTTTGCGAAAATACATATTTCCTTGGAAATACCGCATTCTGTGAAATGTTTTTTGAAAATAGAGGATGGAGGGTATTAGATTTATAGGTCTAAATGCTTTATTGACAGTAAATTATATTATTAATAAATCTTTCCAATCTTTTGATTTTTTTTACAGAAAAATTTCTGATGCATTTTTCCCTAAAAATGCTAATTTTGCACGCATTAAAATCAAAAAGCAATGGTAACGTTTATTGTAGCTATCGTGGCACTTGTTTTAGGATATATATTCTATGGTGCCTTTATCGAAAGGGTGTTTGGCGTTAACAATGAAAGAAAAACGCCAGCGTTTACAAAGCAGGACGGTGTTGATTTTATTCCTATGCCGTTGTGGAAAGTCTTTCTCATTCAATTTTTGAACATTGCGGGTACAGGTCCGATTTTCGGCGCCATCGGTGGAATTTTGTTTGGCCCAGCGGCGTATTTATGGATTGTGCTTGGTTGTATTTTTGCCGGAGCGACCCACGATTTTCTTTCTGGAATGATTTCGTTGCGTAAAGACGGTGCTTCGTTGCCGGAAATCATTGGCGATGAGTTGGGAACAGGTGTGCGACAAGTGATGCGTGTGTTCGCGCTGTTACTTATGGTGATGGTTGGAGCTGTGTTTGTGACAACTCCTGCTGGTTTGCTTTCGAGCATGACTTCGGATTGGGGATTTTTTGGCACATCAACGTTTTGGTGCGTTGTGATTTTCTGCTATTATATTATGGCGACTTTGCTTCCAATCGATGCATTGATTGGCAAGATTTATCCTATTTTCGGTATTGCATTGTTGATAATGGCTGTAGGTGTTTGTTTCGGCATTTTCACAAACGAAGGGGCTATGCCTGAAATTACCGAAGCGTTCCATACACATCATCCCAAAGGATTGCCGATTTTCCCGTTTTTGTTTGTAACGATTGCTTGTGGTGCCATTAGCGGTTTCCACGCTACACAAAGCCCTATGATGGCTCGCTGTTTGCGTCAGGAAAAATATGGGCGAATCGCATTTTATGGCGCGATGATTACCGAAGGTTTTGTCGCTTTGATTTGGGCAGCAGCCGCAATAAAATTCTGCGATAACAATTACGACCAACTTGCTTCGTATCCAAATCCTGCAAATGTGGTTAGTTTTATCTGCAACACGTGGATGGGGAAGGTTGGTGCTGTGCTTGCGATTCTTGGCGTTGTGGCCGCTCCAATCACATCAGGTGATACGGCGTTCCGTTCGGCTCGTTTGATTACTGCTGATTTTCTGCATTTTCCACAGGATAAGGTTTGGAAACGATTATCTGTTTCGTTGCCGTTGTTCGCAATCTCGGCTGTGCTTATGATGGTTGATTTTGCCGTACTATGGAGATATTTCGGTTGGTTCAACCAAACATTGTCGATTTTTACGTTGTGGGCGATTACAGTCTATTTGTATAGAAATGGCAAGATTTTTTATGTTACGTTGATTCCAGCAATATTTATGACTTCGGTTTGTTCAACGTATATTTTGATGGCTCCCGAAGGTTTTGGATTGTCTCCAACTATCGGATATTCAATTGGTTTGGCATTTACCGTGGCTTTATCAGTGGTTACGATTTTGTATATGCGCAAGCGTAAAGGACAAACGGATTTATAATGGATTTTCGACAGGAAATTGACGTATATTTGAAAAAGACGGGATTCGGTTCTTTTTCTCCCAAAGCATTTCTGTTCGATATGGACGGCGTGTTGTACGATTCAATGCCGTTTCATGCAAAAGCATGGACTGAAGCATTTTCCCATGTTGGCGTTCTTTTCGATGAATATTCTGTATATAAAAATGAAGGCCGTACAGGAAAAACTACTGTGAATGAGGCTTTTACTGCTCAATTGCACCGAGAGGCAACCGACGATGAAATTCAACGGATATATGCTGACAAGGCGGCGATTTTTATGTCGATTTCCAAAACGAATCCTATGCCGTTTGCCAAAGAAGTTCTAACTGCATTGCAGGCGGCGGGGAAGAAAATCGTGCTTGTTACGGGAAGTGGACAAAAAAGTCTTATTTCAAAGCTAAACGAAACATATCCTACTATTTTTTCACCAGAAAATATGGTGACATCGTTTGACGTAAAATACGGAAAACCCAATCCAGAACCATATTTGATGGCTTTGCAAAAAGCTGGCGTTCAACCTAATGAAGCAATTGTGATAGAAAATGCTCCGTTGGGCGTGCAGGCAGGCGTGGGAGCGGGCATTTTTACCATTGCGTTGAACACAGGCATTCTGCGTGACGAGGATTTGGCAAACGAGGGGGCAAACGTGGTATTGCCGTCAATGAAGGATTTGTACAATCTTTTGCCAACAATTTTAGAATTGTAAATTGATGCAGGAATTTATTGAAATATACGGCGCTACGGAGAACAATTTGAAACATGTTTCTCTCAAAATTCCCAAAAAACAAATTACAGTTGTGACGGGCGTTTCGGGCTCGGGAAAATCGTCGCTTGTGCTTGACACTATTGCTGCGAAGTCTCGAAGAGAATTAAATGACACATTCCCTTCGTTTGTTCAGCAATATCTGCCGAAATATGGCCGTCCACATGTGGAACGTATTGAAAATCTTCCAATTGCAATTGTGATTGAACAGCGGAAACCTGCTTCAAATTCCCGTTCAACGGTCGGTACGTACACCGATATTTATTCGTTGTTGCGCTTGTTGTTTTCGCGTATCGGACAGCCGTTTGTAGGTTATTCCGACGTATTTTCGTTCAATCATCCTATGGGGAGTTGTCCTCGTTGTAGTGGTTTGGGCGAAATTCGCGAACTCGATATTCATAAGTTGGTCGATTTCAATAAATCGCTCAACGACGAGGATACTATTCATTACATTGCGTTCGGCAAAGGTGGCTGGCGTTGGATTCGATACGCACACAGCGGTTTGTTCGATTTGGACAAGAAAATCAAAGATTATTCGCCCGAAGAATTGGATTTGTTTTTGAATTCTCCGCAAATTCGATTGAAAAATCCTCCGAAAAATTGGCCGAAAACGGCAAAATACGAGGGCTTGATTCCTCGTATGTACCGAAGTATTATCAATTCCGAAGAAGGTTTGTTGCACGCAAAAGTGTTGGACCCAATGCTACAGATGGGAACGTGTCCCGATTGTGGCGGTTCGCGTTTGAATCCGACTATTCTTTCGTGTAAAATCAACGGGAAAAATATTGCAGATGTTTGCTCAATGTCGATTTCAGAGGCGAAATCGTGGATGGAAACCATAGATAATCACCTTGCCGAGGATATAAAACACAATACGATTGAGCGACTTGCCGCACTCGAGGAGATTGGACTTGGGTATCTTACGCTCGACCGTGGCGTGGGTACGTTGTCAGGTGGTGAGGCGCAGCGTTGCAAGATTGCAAAATACATAAATTCGTCGCTTTCCGATGTGTTGTATATTCTTGACGAACCGAGTGTGGGATTGCATAATCACGACATTCTTCTGATGCAGAAATCGGTGCAAAAGCTTAAAAATCATGGTAATACGGTGATTTTGGTGGAACACCATAAAGATATGATTCAAATTGCCGACCATATTGTTGATATGGGACCAGGAGCGGGAAGTGCTGGAGGAACGGTCTTGTTCGAAGGAACTTACAACGAATTGTTGCAAAGTAACACGCTGACAGGCAAAATGTTACGTGCGTCAAAAGACATTAAGTCCGATGTGCGAAAACCACAGCAATGGTTTATGCTTGAACATGCTAATGTGCATAATTTGAAAGATGTTTCCGTAAAATTGCCGTTGAATGTTATGACGGTAATTGCTGGTGTTGCAGGTTCAGGAAAATCATCGTTGATGGAAAGTTTTCGTAAACAATATCCTGAACCAGAGGATGTTGTGTATATCAGCCAGAAAAATATCGGCATCAGTTTGCGTTCCACGCCAGCCACGTATTTGGAGGTCGCCGACGATATTCGGAAAATGTTTGCGAAAGAAAACAAGACAAAAGTTGATTTGTTTTCTTTCAATGGGAAAGGTGCTTGTCCCGTTTGCCAAGGGAAGGGCGTGATTGTTTCTGATATGGCGTTTATGGATTCCATTGAGACGGTTTGCGAGGCGTGCGGCGGTTTGCGGTATTCCAATGGTGTGTTGTCGTATAAGGTTCATAATCTGAACATTGCAGAAGTTATGGATTTGTCGGCGGAAAAGGCGTGCGAACTGTTTTCGGGAACTGTCATTGCTGAAAAATTACAACCATTGATGGCTGTCGGATTGGGATATGTACATCTGAATCAGTCACTTTCAACACTTTCTGGGGGCGAACTGCAACGAATAAAATTAGCTTCGTTTTTGCGAGAAAAAGGAAAAATTTTCATCCTCGACGAACCAACCGATGGTTTGCATTTGAAAGATATTGACCAACTTATTTCTTTGTTTGACAGAATGATAGAAGAAGGAAACTCCATTTTTTTGATAGAACATAATATTTCTGTTATAAAATCGGCGGATTATGTGGTGGAATTAGGTCCGGGAGGAGGAAATAGTGGAGGTACAGTGTTGTTTGAAGGCACACCAAGCGAAATGCTGAATGCGGCAAAATCCGTTACACGGCAATATCTGTTTGAGAAATAAATCATACAATATTTTTTGTGTATCTTCGTTTTTTGTACATTTGACGGAAAGTTTTAGATGAATGAAAGGAAAATTTGCCTCACTTGATACAACGAATAAATTGTTGATGTTGTTGGTTATACCAATGATGTTCATCATATTGAAGGAATTATCAAATATTTTTGTTCCTTTGATTGTGGCGTGTTTTTTTGCATTGTTGTTTATGCCGTTTCTCCGTTGGTCGGCACGAAAAAATATACCGCGTTTTCTTGCGATAATAGTGATATTTGTGATTTTCGTGGTCGCAGTCCGATGTTGTATATGGATTCTGCAGCTTGCAAGTCAGGAAATCCGTAGCACCGACGTGCAGACGTGGCAACAGATTTATATGAATTTCAAGGAATTTGTCATTCGTCTTGCGGTGATTGCGGGTTTGAGTGAAGAATCCATTTTGGAACATTTGCAGGAAACGGACTTGGTTTCAACGTTGTACGAAAACGCTGGCAACGTGTTCAATGCAGTTCGCAAGACATTCTCCATCGTGTTTCTGTCAATTTTCTTTATGATTTTGTTATTGGCAAGTTCGTTCAACGGACAACGGATATTGGAAGTTTTGCTGCTGAAAAACAAAACCTCGTCAATGCGGACATACATTACTATAGAGAAAAGTATTTCAAAATTCATATTTGTGAAAATTATCATTAGCTTGCTTACTGGCATCTCGTTCAGTATTTTGTGCTATTGTTTCGATGTGCAGTTTCCAATTTTCTGGGGCGTGCTTGCGTTTGTCCTGAATTTTATACAAATGATTGGTTCCATTATTTCAACGGCAATTATGTGCGTGTTTGCCGTGACATTTCTGCCAACAATGTCGGTTACGGTGCTGTTTATTGCGCTTGCCATTGCCATACAATTATTATTTGGTAGCATTTTGGAACCGATTTTTATGGGGAAAACATTCTCTATCAATACAGTGACTATCATTGTGATGTTATTTTTCTGGGGATATGTGTGGAACATTCCAGGAATGATTCTTGCTGTGCCTCTGACAGTTACAATGAAAACCATAATGGAGCAGTTCGATAGAACTCGCAATATAGCAGCCTTGATGTCATAATTTTTTTAGAAAAAATCTCGAAAAGTCGCACTGAATAAGAAGAATTTTGTATTTTTATGAAATTCTTTTTAGAAAGTATAATTATGGCAGAAAAGAAACCGAAAATTTTTGTTTTAGATACCAATGTTATCTTACATAATAATAGAGCAATTTATGCTTTTCAGGAAAACGACATTGTAATTCCCATTACAGTTCTTGAAGAACTTGACAAGTTTAAGAAGGGTGAGTCTGATTTAAGTTGGAACTCCCGTCAGTTTGCTCGTGAACTTGATGCTTTGATGGGCGACAAGATACCAACTGACGGTATTTCGTTGGGAAAACACTATGGAAAGTTGTACGTGCGTACCCATTCTCCATATCCCGAGATAGTGAAAAACTCGTTCGCGGAGCAAATTCCCGATCATAGAATTCTGGCTACAGCGTTGATTGTGAAAAATGAAAATCCCGATCGGCAGGTTATAATGGTAACTAAGGACATCAATATGCGGATGAAGGCCAAATCTATCGGTTTGATTGCACAGGATTTTGAAAACGACAAAATACGTGATTTGGGTAGGATAGAGGAAGGCGTGCGGATATATGACAATGTGGATTCCACATACATTAATAAATTGTATGCGAAAAACACAAAAGACTGCACTGTGACACCAAAGGAACTTGGAATTCCAGAACCAACCACACACGATTATTTCGTATTGACGAATGGAAGCACTTCGGTGATGGCGTATTATAATCCAAAGAGCAAAAACATATCGCGTGTCAATAAGTTTCGTGTGATGGGGATAGAGCCGCGTAATTCAGAACAAACATTTGCGATGCACGCTTTGCTGAACGATGATGTGAAATTGATGGCATTGACGGGTACTGCTGGAACAGGAAAAACATTGTTGGCATTGGCTGCTGCGCTTGAACAGCACGAAAACTACGACCAAATTCTGTTGGCTCGTCCGATTGTCGCACTTGGGAATAGAGATTTGGGATATTTGCCGGGTGGCGAGAAAGATAAAATCAAACCGTATATGTTGCCGTTGTTCGACAATTTACAGGTTATAAAACAAAATTTGCGGAATAATGGAGCCAAAATCAATATGATAGACGAAATGCTGCGGGAAGGAACGCTTGAAATTTCACCGTTGGCATACATCCGTGGCCGTTCGTTGTCGCACGTGTTCTTTATAATAGACGAAGCGCAGAATCTAACGCCGCACGAGGTAAAGACAATCATCACACGTGCTGGCGAAGGAACGAAAATAGTATTCACGGGTGATATCCAGCAAATTGATTCACCGTATTTGGATACATATTCAAATGGACTTTCACATTTAAGTTCAAAAATGGAAGGACAGCAAGTTTTTGCCCATATGAATTTGGTGAAAGGAGAACGAAGCGAATTGGCTGATTTAGCAAGTAAATTGCTGTGAATTTGTTGAAAACTTGTCGAAAAAGGTGTTTTTTTGAAAAAAATGCACTTTTTTCAAAAAAAAATGGCGAAAAGCTTTGCTAATATTGAGAAATGCGTATTTTTGTAGAAAATGAATTAAAAATAAAAAAACAACTAATTAATTAAATTTTATTATTATGAATAAACAAGAACTAGTAGCAGCAATTGCTGCAGAAGCAGGCTTGACAAAAGCAGCGTCAGAAAAAGCAGTTAACGCATTCGTTAACGCAGTAGCAAAATCTTTGAAAAAAGGTGACAGTGTTCAATTGATTGGTTTCGGAACTTTCAAAGTTGGTAAAAGAGCAGCTAGAACTGGTCGTAACCCACAAACTGGTAAAGAAATCAAGATTGCAGCTAAGAAAGTTGCTCAATTCAAAGCAGGAAAAGCTCTTTCTGACACAGTTAACAAATAATCTATATTATATAGATTACAAAAAGGCTTCCACTAATGGAAGCCTTTTTTGTTTATAAATAGTTGTGAAACGAAATTCTGTGCAATTTTTTTCCCGTAAAGCGTACTATATGTAAAAGAATATTCTATTTTTGCACACAAATAAATTTAACTATATAATACAATGGCAGAAGATACACAAAATCAAGATCAATTAGAACAAATTGGTAGTTCGTTGACAAAGGTTGAACAATTTGTAGAAAACAACAAAAAGACTGTGCTCTATGTAGTTGCAGCGATAGTAGTGGTGATTTGCGGTGTCTTCGCATATAAGAATCTGTATCTCGACAAACAACAGGATAAAGCATTGGCAGCTATGTGGCCGGCTGAAAATCAATTCCGTATTGATTCGTTCCATATAGCATTGTATGGAAACGAGAACGTTACTGGTTTCATTGACATTGTTGATGAATTCGGTAGTACAAAAGCAGGAAACACAGCTCGTTACTACGCTGGCTGTTGCGCTATGCGTCTTGGTGAATTTGAAACTGCAATCGAATATTTGAGTGATTTTTCTACCGATGACCCAATTATTGAATCGGAGGCAATCTGCTTGTTAGGTGATGCATATTCTGAAACAGAAAACTATAAAAAAGCTGTTTCTCTTTATAAAAAAGCAGCGAAAATTGCTGATAATGAGTTGTTAAGCCCACGTTGCCTAATGAAAGCTGGTTTGGTTTACGAAAAATTAGGTGAATACGACAATGCTATTGAGGCTTATCAAACAATTAAAAAAGAATATGATGGTACGCCTGAAGCTTCTTCAATTGAAAAATATATCACGCGCGCTCAATTGAAGAAATAATGGCTACTTCGCTCAAGAATCTTTCAGAATACAATCCGAATTCTGTTCCAAATGCATCGGAATTGTCCATTGGCATTGTGGTTGCAGAATGGAATATGGATGTAAACACACAATTGTTGCATGGCGCTGTTGAAACGCTTCAAAAACATGGCGTTCATGAGAAAAACATCATTGTGAACTATGTGCCAGGTTCGTTCGAACTGACCTACGGAGCACGTGTGATGGCTGAAAACTATGATGTTGACGCTATCATAGTGATTGGAACGGTGATTCAAGGCGAAACCCCTCACTTTACGTATATTTGCCAATCTGTTTCGTATGGCATCACAGAACTGAACCTTTCCTATGATTTACCGTTTATTTTTGGCTTGCTCACAGTTAACACGAAAGAACAGGCAATGGACAGAGCTGGTGGAAAATATGGCAATAAAGGTGTTGAAGCTGCCGTTACGGCTATAAAAATGGCACTGTATAATTAGTTAGGAGTTAGGAAGATAGATGTAGGAGGTAGGGCTGTTCGTTATAGGACAGCCTTTAATTTTTTATACAGCGAAAATCTCCATTATTTCATAAATCAATATCTTTTTAATGTGGAGAAATTTTCTATCTTTGCGTAAGTAGAGAAAGAAAATTATTTGCAATGAAAGTTGTTATAGTTGGAGCAGGAAACGTAGGTTCTCATTTTGCCAAAGCTCTCAAAGCGTCAGGTGTGGATGTGTTGCAGATTGTGAGCCGTACAATGAAATCGGCGGTTGAATTGGCGTCAGAAATAGGCTGTGCGTTTGCGACGGATTTTGCTTCTATAAATAAAAATGCCGATGTGTATATTCTATGCGTGACCGATAGCCAAATTGTTCCCATTTTGCGTCAATTGCATGTGGGCGACAAAATGATTGTTCACACTTCTGGAAGCATTGGCATCAACGTGTTTTATGATTATGCAGTTAATTATGGCTGTGTGTATCCACTACAAACGTTTTCAAAATTTAAGGATTTGAATTACGCGGAAATTCCAACGTTTGTGGAAGCGAATACCGAAGAAAATAAGCAAATCCTTATAGATTTAATGAAACGTATCACGCCGCACGTTCAGGTTCTGTCATCGCAACAGCGCAGTATTCTGCACTTGAGCGCGGTATTGGTAAACAACTTCTCGAACCATCTTTGCACATTGGCGGAATTGCTGCTGAAGGAAAATAATATGCAATTTGAGTTGCTGAAGCCATTGATGAAGGAAACATTCGAGAAAATGCTGAAATATTCTCCATACGAGGCGCAAACAGGACCAGCTGTTCGGGGCGATGAACAAATATTGCAGAAACATAGGGATTTGTTGGCGAACCACGAGAATATTTTAGCGATTTATAACGCAATTAGTGCAAGCATTATACAAACGCACTCCGAAGAAAATTGATATGGGAAAATTCAAGGAACAATTAAAACAGATAAAAGCATTTATTTTTGATGTCGATGGCGTTTGGACCAACGGTTTTGTGTATGTTGACGGAAATGGTCTGCAAATGAGGACAACCAACACCAAAGACGGTTATGCTGTTCATTATGCATCGAAAATTGGCTATAAGATTGGTATCATCACAGGGGGAAAATGCAAATCTATAATTGGCCGTTTCAATGATTTGGGGGTTACCGATGTGTTTATTGAAGCAAGCGACAAAATGGTTTGCTTTGAAGAATTTATGAAACGGCACGGTTTGCGTCCAAAGGAAATTATGTATATGGGCGACGATATTCCTGATATGCTGGTGATGAAACGTTGTGGCTTGAAGGTCTGTCCAGCCGATGCGGCACACGAAATTGTAGAAATTTCTGATTATATTTCCGATAAAAATGGGGGACAAGGTTGTGTTCGCGATGTGATAGAACAAACTTTGCGTGCTCAAAATAATTGGTTGTTGGACGAAGCATATATTTGGTAATGAAAAACTTTCTGCGGCTGATACGATACAAGAATTTACTGATAATTGTTGCGACAATGCTTGTGGTGCGTTATGCGCTCATTGGGCTGTTTATGCCGTTGCAGTTGTCGTTTGTCGGTTTTGGATTGTTGGTCTTGGCAACAGTTTGTATTTCTGCAGCGGGCTACATTATCAATGATTACTTTGATGTGAATGCCGATATGATGAATAAACCTGACAAGGTAATTATCGGAAAATCAATCAATCGCAGAAATGCAATGATAATGCACTGGTGTCTCAATATTGTGGGATGTATTTGTGGCGGACTTGTTTCATTTGGCATTGGACGGCCAAATTTCACCTTCGTTTTTATTTTTATAGCAGGCATTTTGTGGTTTTATTCCACAACGTTCAGTAAGGAGCCAGTTTTGGGAAATGTTGTTGTGGCTCTGTTGGTTGCGGCTGTACCGCTTATTGAAGTTCTGTATGAGATGTTGCCGCTTTTGGCGTTGCCATTGGATGTACTGTCGGATATGCATATACGATTCGAGGAGATTTTAGTGTGGAGTTTGGGTTACGCCATTTTTGCGTTTTTACTTACGTTACAGCGGGAAATGGTGAAAGATATTGAGGATGTGGAAGGCGACCGCACGTATGGCCGCAACACATTGCCGATAGCTATGGGCATACAAGCTGCTCGTTATAGCACCATAGGAGTGAGTGTGGTTGTGATAGTTGCATTGTTGTACGCTCAGATTTGCAAATTACACGATGTGTATTCGTTGTTATTCTTGAATCTTGGAATTGTACTTCCGCTGCTCTATGCATTTGTCGTTCTGTTAAAAGCGAAATCGGTTGAAGATTATACAAAAATCAGTCTCGTTTTGAAGATTGTAATGATTATGGGATTGATTTATTTAATTCCTCGAATGTTTTAGATATGCACTCTCTTGCTCGTAAATTGCAGAATTTCAATGTGATACTCGGATCGGCATCGCCACGGCGGAAAGAGTTGTTGGCTGGTTTGGATATTCCATTTGAGATTCGGGTGAAAAATACCACCGAAGTTGTTGATTCTTCGTTGCCCTTCCACGAAATTCCCCAATCAATTGCGGAACAGAAATTTGCCGCGTTTGATGATTTATCAGACAAGGATTTTCTCATTACAGCCGATACGTTGGTATTTTGTGATGGAAAAGCTGTAGGAAAGCCCAAAAGCAAAGATGACGCTAAGCAAATGATTCGTTTTCTTTCGGGAAAAACACATACTGTGATTACAGGTGTTTGTTTTGGCACAAAAAAATCGTACCACACTTTTCGTTGCGAAACACAGGTGACGTTTGCCACCATATCCGACGACGATATTGATTACTACGTGGAAACATATTGCCCGTTGGATAAAGCTGGGGCATATGGCGTACAAGAATGGATTGGATACATCAGCATTGAACGAATCGAAGGTTCATACTACAATGTGATGGGTTTGCCTGTCCATAAATTATTCAAAGAAATACTTGCGTGTAACGCCCTGTAAATCTTATTTCTTCTCGTATTCGTGCGCCCGTTTGGGATTCATCGGAAACCAGCCACGTTCCACACGTTTTTTCTGTGTAAACAATTCGCCGATTCCCCATAGTGCCGATGCACCAAACACACCAACTACGGCCGAAAGTATTGTGCTTTCAATGAACAAAGCTCCGATTATGCATACTATGCCTATTATGAGAAAAGTCCACCAGCAGTGCGTTCCCCAACGATATTCCGCTTTGATGACAATAGGATGCCAAATGCCGATTGTGAGAAACGTGCAAATGGCGATGATGATTCCTGTAAAATTCATAAAATGCTCGTTTTCAGATTATTCCCATTCAATTGTTGAAGGCGGTTTCGACGAAATGTCGTAGCAGACGCGGTTCACACCTTTTACCTTATTTATGATGTCGTTCGAAACTTTTGCCATAAAATCGTAGGGGAGATGTGCCCAGTCTGCCGTCATTGCATCGGTGCTGGTTACGGCACGGAGTGCAACGGCACGTTCGTAGGTACGTTCGTCGCCCATAACGCCCACGCTCTTGATTGGCAACAAGATAACGCCTGCCTGCCAAATCTGATCGTAGAGCGAAACCTCGATTTCTCCGTTCGTCATATTTGCAGGAACGCCAGCGGCAAGCACCTTACGGGCTTCTTCGCCCGATAGTTTCACTTTCCAGTCGCGGAGGCCTTGAATGAAAATATCGTCGGCATCTTGCAGAATGCGAACCTTGTCAGGGGTGATGTCGCCCAAGATTCTTACAGCCAAACCCGGACCAGGGAATGGGTGACGGGTAATCAAGTGTTCTGGCATACCAAGCTGACGACCGACACGGCGGACTTCGTCCTTGAACAGCCATTTCAGTGGTTCACAGAGTTTTAGGTGCATTTTTTCTGGCAAACCGCCCACGTTGTGGTGACTCTTGATGACCATACCCGTAATGCTCAGACTTTCAATGCGGTCAGGGTAGATGGTGCCTTGTGCCAACCATTTTGCGTCGGTGATTTTTTGTGCTTCGGTGTCGAAAACGTCAATGAACCCGGCACCGATGATTTTACGTTTACGTTCTGGTTCCGTCACGCCTTCAAGTTCTTTGAAAAATTTCTCGCTTGCGTCAACGCCAATCACGTTCAAACCAAGACATTCGTAGTCGTGGAGCACGTTTTTGAATTCATTTTTGCGCAACATTCCGTGGTCAACGAAAATGCACGTAAGATTTTTACCGATTGCCTTGTTAAGCAAAACTGCGGCAACAGAAGAATCCACACCGCCGCTCAAACCAAGAATCACACGGTCGTTACCAATTTGTGCCTTTAATTCGGCAACGGTAGTTTCTACGAATGAAGCGGGACTCCACGTCTGATGACCGCCACATATATTTACTACGAAGTTTTTCAATAACAAAGAACCTTGCACCGAGTGGAACACTTCGGGGTGGAACTGTACGCCCCAAACTTTTTCGCCTTCGAACTGATATGCGGCAAATTCAACCTTGTTCGTTGATGCAATCTTTTTGCAATTATTTGGCAGTCTGGTAATTGTGTCACCGTGTGACATCCAAACCTGTGAATTTTCATCGAAACCTTGCAACAATGGATTAGACTTGTCGAACGACGAAAGATTTGCCCGTCCGTATTCGCGAGTTCCAGCCGATTCAACCTTTCCACCGTAGGTTTGAGCCATAAACTGAGCACCGTAGCAAATGCCGAGGATAGGGTATTTTCCGCGAATGTCGGTCAAATCTACTTTGAAAGCTTTTTCGTCATATACGCTAAATGGCGAGCCGCTTAAAATCACACCGATAACGTCCTTGTCGTCTTTCGGAAACTTGTTGTAGGGAACGATTTCGCAGAACATGTCTAATTCGCGGACACGGCGACCTATGAGCTGTGTCGTCTGCGAGCCGAAGTCTAAAATGATGATTTTCTCCATTGTTTTTGTAATTGTGTCGCAAAAATACAATGATTATTGAAAATAATAGAGTAAAAGATTGTGATTTTCTTAACAATGTCCGTTTACTACTTCAACAATTCCATTAATTTGGGAACTTTGGTGGTTTCAACACGTTCGTTTTTTTGTGTGAATTCGTCCGGCGTATCGCTCACAAAATGGTGGAAGTTTGCTGCTACGTAATTAGCTTTCGATGAAAATGTCTGCATATAAAAATGTATGATTTCAATGTTGTGTTTTCGCAAGAATTCCATATCCTTCGTGCTCAGTTCGTAAACGGCCGAGGCTTTCCCATTTATGAAGTCGTTGATTCCCTTGTCTTTACAAATGATTTTCTCGCCATTGTCGAGGTCTATGGTAATGTCGCCCGAAATGCCGCATTTGTGGAAATATGTGCACAAATCCTTGTCAGAGGGAATTTTTAGCGAAATTTCAATCAAACCAGCCGTGCCTTTTTTTGCAATAGTCACATTCACATCTTTGTCTGGAAATAGACGGTCGTCGTTGTTGTAGGAATCGTAGGTGGTGAACGTAAATGTGATGGCAGGATACGAAACACCTTTATGCTGGAACGTAGTTTTTTGTGCAAATGCCCCATAACAAAGGCTCAATAGAAACATCACAGATACGATTTTTTTCATTTTCAATCTTTATTAACGCGTTACAATCACAAAAATAGAAAAATTATTATGATGGTTTTCAAAACATACCATAAGATTTTAACCTCAATAAAAATTATAGTTTGTTTATTATCAATAATTTACGTTGTGATGATGAAAAGTTATCAACAACCACCAAATAAATTTGGGATAGTGTATTGGGAAAAAAGAAAAAAAAGTAGTTTTGCCACGTCTAAATACAGAAATGATATGGCTGAAAGTCAAGAAATCAAAATTTTTTCGGGTGATGCTACCCGTTATTTGACAGAAAAAATCGTTAAATATTATGGAGTGGAAATGGGTGCATCCGCAGTGACACGCTTCAGTGATGGGGAATTTGAACCTCGTTTCGACGAACCTGTTCGTGGTAAGGAAGTGTACATTGTGCAGTCAACATTTGCGCCTGCCGACAATTTGTTGGAGTTGTTGTTGCTGATTGACGCGGCAAAACGTGCTTCTGCTGCGCACGTAACCGCTGTGATTCCATATTTTGGTTTTGCCCGTCAGGACAGAAAGGAAAAATCACGTATTTCAATCGGTGCGAAATTGATGGCTAACTTGTTGCAGAAGAGTGGTGTTGACCGTGTTGTTACAATGGACTTGCACGCTGGTCAGATTCAGGGTTTCTTTGATATTCCTGTTGACCACTTGTTTGGCTCGTCAATTTTCATTCCATACATTCAAAATATGAATCTGGAAAATCTTTGTATTGTTGCTCCTGATATGGGGGGCACAAAACGCGCCAAAGCATATGCCCGTATGTTGAATGCCGACATTGCAATTTGCCACAAAGAACGTACAAAAGCCAACATTGTGGATTCTATGCAAATTATCGGTGATGTGGAAGGCAAGAATGTTGTCA
>DFGI01000033.1 GCA_002371705.1 Bacteroidales bacterium UBA3754 | reverse complement strand
ATCACTGTAACGAGCGACACTACGATTCACGCCGTGTTTGTTTCTACACTCTGTCAAATTGATACTTATACTGAATTTGGTGGAACAACATCCGGCGACGGTGCGGTTTACAAAGGTGACGAAATCACGATTACCGCGATTCCTGCCGAAGGGTTCGAATTCAAACAATGGGAAGACGAGATAGGCAATATTGTTAGTTACGATGCAGTTTACACGTTCGAAGCAAGCTATTCAATGATATACACTGCCGTGTTTGCTCCTGAGGAGTGTGAACCGACCTATGGTGAATTTGACACAACAGCCTGTGGCTCATTTACATACAATGGTAAAACATATACCGAAAGTGGTGAGTATCGCGACAAGTTGCAAAATCACATGGGCTGCGACAGTATTGTCACCTTCAACCTTACAATTCTGCAACCGAGCGAAAATACGATAGAAGAAACTGCATGCGGTTCATTCACGTACAACGATGTTGTGTACACCGAAAGCGGCACGTACTACCACACGTTTACCAATGCGGAAGGTTGCGACAGTATTGTTACGCTGAATTTGGTTATAAACAAACCTACCACCAACCTTATTACGATTGCGAGTGACGAAGACTACGTTCTGAATGGTACGACGTATTCCGAAACTGGCATTTACAAGCAAACAGTGACGAACACAGTTGGTTGCGACAGCATTATAACGCTCGTCTATACCCGTGTAAACGAATATGGCGATATCGCTTCGGCAAATAGCGTGGATTCTGTTGATGCCGAAACGGAAATAATCATCCGTCCAGAAATGTTTACAACCTTTACCGAAGGTCAGGTGCTGCAAAGCATCAATTTCAGCATCGGCAACAGTTTGAACTTCGACAACAAGGACTTCACTATCAAGATATATGAAAATGTTTCGCTTGACGACTCTTTGGCAACGGTTGATGGTCAATACGAACTTACCGAAGATTTTGAAGAAGTTTATTCTCAGGGATATTCCGCCGAAACGTATGGTTCTCAGATGGTTACACTCGACACTCCGTATGAAATCAACGGTTCATCGTTTTGGATTGCCATTGCGTGCAACGATGCTACAGCATTCTCTGCCAGCCACAAAATCTTGAGTGATTCGGTTGCTACTGCCGACAGTCTTGTGAGTGAGTGCAGCAAGAGATTCCTTATCCTTTCCGACGGAGTGCTTTCGACAAACTACGGTTACACCGAGTTTATTGACAATGTTGGCGACGAGGAAGTAACCTACTATCAAGTGTACGACATAGAGTTTGCCGTTAGTTTCAGCGTGGCAGACAAGACACCTGAAGAGCCGAATACAGTGGCAAAGGTTGCAGAAGAGAAAATGATTGTATATCCTAACCCTGTTGAAAACGGCTTCTACGTTGCAAACGGCAAAGGAAAGACAATTGAAATCTATACCCGCAATGGTAGCAAAGTCGCTTCAGTTCCGCTGAACGGCACAACGTGGGTAGATGCAAGCGAATTAAAGCCAGGAGTTTACTTTGTCCGTGTGGATAAGGAAATCCGCCAGATTTTGAAGAAATAGCAAGGACGGTTAATCTATCCACACCACAAATACAAAACAACCCTGTTCGAACAAGATTTGGACAGGGTTGTTTTTTCGGAGCAGGGATGTACCATTGCACATAAACGCGTTTTCACATCGTATGTTCTAAAAGGTCATCGTTTTTTAACTCAACAACTCACCATTTTGTGTTGAATAAAATTGTTAATATCTTACAGGGCACAAATACAATTTGTATCTCATTTTTAATAATTTTGTGTCGTCAAAATAAAAATTTACACGGATGAATAGAGACAATACAATCTTTGATTTAATCGAAAAAGAACATCAAAGACAGATGCGGGGCATAGAGCTTATTGCTTCGGAAAACTTTGTAAGTGACCAAGTTATGCAGGCAATGGGTTCGTACTGCACAAACAAGTATGCTGAAGGTTACCCAGGCAAACGTCATTACGGCGGTTGCGAGGTTGTTGACGAAATTGAAACATTGGCAATCGAACGTCTGAAAAAATTGTACGATGCTGAGTTTGTGAACGTGCAACCTCACTCTGGCGCTCAGGCTAACGGAGCTGTTCTACTTTCAATTTTGAATCCAGGCGACAAATTCATGGGTTTGGATTTGAACCACGGCGGTCACTTGTCTCACGGTTCTCCAGTAAATACATCGGGACTTATCTACCACCCTATTCCATATTTCTTGAACAAAGAAACTGGTCGTGTTGATTACGATGAGATGGAAAAAATCGCATTGGCTGAAAAACCGAAATTGATTATCGGTGGTGGCTCTGCCTACAGCCGCGAATGGGATTATGAAAGAATGCGTGCAATCGCCGACAAAGTAGGTGCTATTTTTATGGTCGATATGGCTCACCCAGCTGGTTTGATTGCCGCTGGTTTGTTGAAAAACCCTGTAAAATATGCCCATATCGTTACCTCAACAACCCACAAAACATTACGTGGTCCTCGTGGCGGTATCATATTGATTGGCAAGGATTTCGAAAACCCATGGGGAAAGAAAACACCAAAAGGTGTGGTAAAAACTATGGGACAATTAATAAATTCCGCAGTGTTCCCAGGAATGCAAGGTGGTCCGCTTGAACACGTGATTGCCGCAAAAGCTGTTGCTTTTGGCGAAGCACTTGCTCCTGAATTCAAGACGTATCAAGAACAAGTTAAGAAAAATGCAGCTGTGATGGCAGAATCATTCATGGCAAAAGGCTACAAAATCATTTCCGATGGAACCGACAATCACTCTATGTTGGTTGACTTGCGTCCGAAAAATGCAGAATTGACGGGTAAAATCGCCGAAGAAGCTTTGGTTGCTGCCGATATTACAACAAACAAGAATCTTGTTCCATTCGATACTCGTAGTGCATTCCAAACATCAGGATTGCGTTTCGGAACACCAGCAATCACAACTCGTGGCGTGAAAGAAAACGAAATCCGCACAATTGTTGACTTGATAGACAAGGTTTTGGAAAAACCGACAGACGAAAACAACATCGCTTCTGTCCGCAAACAAGTAAACGAAATGATGGCACAATATCCATTGTTCGCGTACTAAAAAAATCCATAATCGGAACTTACACAAATGCTTCGTATGATTCTACGAAGCATTTTTCATATAACTGACTCGTAAAATTTCTTAACTATGCAGAATAAAATCACTCCAGTAGTGCTTCTTACAGGTTACCTTGGTAGCGGAAAGACGACCTTGGTCAACCACATTTTGTCGAACCAAAAAGGAATTAAATTCGCCGTAATCGTCAACGATATTGGCGAAGTGAACATTGATGCAAATCTCATCCAGAAAGGCGGCGTAGTAGGTAAAAAAGATGAAAGTTTGGTCGCGCTTCAAAACGGCTGTATCTGCTGTACGCTGAAAATGGATTTGATTGAGCAATTGAACGACATTATGCGTTTGAACCGATTCGACTACATTGTGATTGAAGCAAGCGGAATCTGCGAGCCGGAACCAATTGCGCGGACAATCTGCTCGATTCCGCAAATGGGCGGCGAATACACGCAACACGGCATAGCACGTCTCGACTGCATTGTGACGGTGGTTGACGCACTCCGTATGCAAAGCGAATTTTCATGCGGCGAAAACCTTACCAAGAAACATATTGACGACGAAGATATTGAAAATCTTCTGATTCAACAGATTGAATTCTGTAATATGGTGATTGTAAACAAAGCAGCCGAAGTCAGCTCTTCGGAATTGGAACGCATTAAACAGATTATCAAAGCATTGCAACCAACTGCCGAAATAATTGAAGCGAATTACGCTGATGTGGATTTGGACAAAATCATCAACACTGATTTGTTCAGCTACAATCAAATAGCAGTTTCAGCTGGTTGGATAAAAGAAATCGAGCGACAAGCGACCGAGGAGGAAGAGCGTGAAGCAAAGGCTGAACATCACCACCACGAACACGAAGAAGAACATCACCACCATCATCACGACCACGACGACGACAATGATGAACACGAACATTGCGACCACACTGCAGAAGAATGTCACGATCCGCATTGCCACCACCATCACCACCACCACGAAGGCGGCGAAGTTGAGGAATACGGCATTGGAACATTTGTATATTATCGTCGTAAAGCATTCGATACCAAGAAGTTCGAAGCGTATGTCACACAACATTGGCCAAAATCGGTAATTCGTGCAAAAGGCGTATGCTATTTTTCCGACAATCCAGATATGTCGTATTTGTTTGAACAAGCTGGCGTTCAGAAAAAACTTACCGAGGCTGGTTTGTGGTTTGCAACCATGCCCAAAGACGAATTCGAGCGGTTAGTGGAGCAAGAACCCGGCGTTCTCCGCGATTGGGACGAAACCTACGGCGACCGTATGGAAAAAATAGTCTTTATCGGTCAAAAAATGGATAAAGAGCAGATTATTAAGGATTTGGACGATTGTTTGGCATAAAAAAGCAGTAAGTCTATAAGCCAGATTCTGTTCCCGTACGGGATTCTATCATTTATCTAACGCAACCTACCCTCCGACTCGGACGAGCAGCCCTCAAGCATCGGTTTACTTGGTCTTGCAACTTGTCGGTGGCACATCTGTGCGAATCACTCCGCACAATGGTGGTCTCTTACACCGCCTTCTCACCCTTACCAGATTGCTCTGGCGGTTATTCTCTTCTGCCATACCATACGCTCACGCACATCTGTTCTTTCAACAGGCACAACGCTCTTTGTTGTCCGGACTTTCCTCCCCCTTTCGGGAGCGATAGAACGACCTACTGCACCACAAAAATACAAGTTTTATTGGTTTGTGTTCCCTTTCCGTGGATTTTCTTTTCGGGAATTCTTTTTGAAAAATCTCCGTTTACCATTGGAACGCTTGCCATAAAAGCGTTTTTTCTTGGACTGCTCCGCGGGTGTTTTCCAAACAGGAGCTTCGCCCAATTCAGCCGGCAACGGAAGTTTTTCAACCGATTTTTCAATTAACGATTCTATACGGACAAACTTCGGAATATCGGCTTCACTTATAAATGTTATCGCCTCGCCTTTCGCATCAGCACGGGCTGTACGACCAACCCGATGGACATAATCGGCAGCATCGCGCGGCACATCAAAATTTATCACAAGATTGATGCCTTTTATATCAATACCACGGCTCAGGACATCGGTGGCAACCAAAATTTTTGTCTGCTTAGCCTTAAAACGCAACAAAACATCCTCGCGCTCATTCTGTTCAAAATCCGAAGAAATACCCTCCACTTCTATTCCCTGTATCGTTTTCCGAATGGAGTGTACAATGGAATTAATCAGTTTTTTCGTCGATGTGAATATCAGAATGCTATCATAATCAGGATTTTGCGCCAAAATATGCGTTATTAAATTGATCTTTTGATACGGATGCACCATATACGCAGCCTGTTTCACGCCTTCGGCTGGTTTTGCAATCGCAATGGAAATCATTTGTGGATTGACCAAAATTGAATTTGCAAGTTTACGGATTTCGGGTGCCATTGTGGCGCTGAACATCATTGTCTGACGCTTTTTCGGAATATAGCCGAGAATTTGACGTATGTCGTCGATAAAACCCATATCGAGCATTCGGTCAGCTTCGTCGAGCACCAAATGTCGGATATTATTGCATTTTACGTAACCCAGCCGCAAATGTGCAATTAACCTTCCAGGTGTCGCCACAATCACGTTTGTACCTTCGGTAAACGCCCGCTTTTGGTCATCCCAATCCATACCTTTATCGCCGCCATACACCGCTTTGCTAGTTGTGTCGGTGAAATACGAAAATCCCTGCAATTCCTGGTCTATTTGAATGGCAAGTTCGCGAGTCGGAACCACAATCAACGAAGTGAAACCATGCGCTCCGTTTTGCACCAAATCCTCCAATATCGGAATCAGAAATGTGGCTGTCTTTCCCGTTCCTGTTTGCGCGCACGCCAACACATCATGACCTTCCATTGCCACAGGTATCGCTTGTTCCTGAATTGGCGATGCTTTTTCAAAGTGCATATACGAAATAGCCTCAAGCAGCTTTTCGTTTATATTGAATTCTTCAAATGTCATTACCTACTCTATTTTCCACCAAAAGTACTATTTCTGGGGAATTTTCATCTCTATTATTTCAACATATCTGAAAAGTCAATAATCACTTCTGGATGTTTCACTTTTTCGTCCAAACGACGTTTCAACAATTCTATCTGATCTTCAAGATAATAGATTTGCCAATTTTTCGTGCTTCGTTTGCTGTAACCAAGGTTTTGCACGCGGTTTATCACTTCAGTTCTAAACGCACTTGATTCAGATGTAAGCGGACTGTAACGACGACCATCCTTTTGCGCAAATTCAACTACTGTTAGGAATTCCGAATACCAATTAGGATAATTTCGTAATAGATATTTATATTTATCTATATTTTCATCGTTTATTTTCGCAGAATCGATAATCGCAAGATTTGACTTAATAACATCAACATCACATTTTCTATAAAGCAATCCGTTCAAATATTTTCGGCAATATTTTATCTTCAGCGATTCTGGGATATTCATCAATTTCTGAATGGAATCACGCAACGTTTGTATTTCCGAATCTTTTTTTGCTATCTGCGATTTGTATTCATCGCAATTGTTGACAACAACAGGAGCGGCAGGCTGTGCAGTTTTTGCAGGCTTCGTTTTTGGTTCCTTTACTTTTGCCTGTTTATGAACGACTTCGTCGGAATCATAGTCATCATCGTCGTGTTCGGCATACGAAGGCTGTTTTTTCGTTGTTGGAGAACCCTCGCCAAATGTCAAAACCGCCCCAATCGCGATAGAACCAATCACATCATTTTTATCGCCAATCATAGCATCGAGTTTGTCGGAATGAACATACCAACGGTTGCATGCCATTGAGAGCGCCACCTGCGGAGTACATTGGTATTCAAAACCAATTCCGTGAGGAATAAACCACTCGCATGTCCGTTCAATTGGCTGAGCCTTTTTATAACCGAACGATGCCAACATTGCACCAGAGTTATCATCAAAATATTTTGCACGAAACCACATACCTCCGTAACCCACAGTTATATATGGTTGAAATTTGCTATCAGCTTTATTTCCAACGAGTTTAAGTGGTTCGAAAAGCAACGAAACCGAAAGGGCATAGAAAGCATTATCGAACTTCACGGTTGTTTGTCCCACATCTTTACTGCCGCCCAGCACGCCTTGCGAGAAAGCGAGTTTTCCAAACAAAGCCGATTCATACACATTTGTCCGCACGCCAAATTCCGTCATATATTTCATAGACTTGGCCATTGACGACGAAATGTCACCAAAAAATACTGTTGGACCAATCGACATAGAAGCGCCTATCGTATTAAATGATTGGGAAAAAATTTGTGCCGTACACGCACACCATAAACTTACAATTACAATTATTTTTTTCATTTGAATTAATTTTCTGGTCTTGATAAACTATAGAATTTTTGAGTGATTGCGCTCACCCGTTTGCTGATGTCGGAAATATCCTTTTTCTGACCATAGGTCGCTTGCGCCTTGGTATCGTAATCGTCAAGCGCTTTTCGCATTTGCGGCATTTTTGCAGCCACGTCGTTGTATGTACGGGAATAATTCCCTTTCAAAACTTTTGACATATCATATTTTCCTCGTTTTTTAGGAGCGGACAATTCCGAACTCAATTTTTGCAACACTTGGATTTGGAATTCGATTTGTTCCACAGTTTCAGTAACATACGCCCAATGGCTTGCATGCAATTGATTTGGATATGCTGTCAACGAAGCAGCCAACGAACCACAATTCGACAAATATTTGTCGTCCTTATATTTTCGAGAGAGAGCCACCTGATGTTTTGATTCCTCCATATTGCCAAATCCACGTTGTGTCAGCAATTTTGTTGCCGAACGATAATCCACTTCAACTTGTTGTATAGAAGCTATGTTAGCCTTGATTGTCGGCGAGAAAGTCTTGCTATTTGCTGAATCAAGCAACCACGCCGCACGTTCGAAGCGCCAATTTTCTTTTGAAAAATTCCATGGCTTAGTAAACTTACAAACACTTGATTCATAGAATTTTCCAGCATACGCAGCCACAAATTTTCCCATCAACTCGGCATATTTTGCAGAATCAATCAACGAATATTTTTCAAAGATTTTAAATTTATCGGCAAGTTTTGAATACAATTCTTCGGGATCTTTGGTACAATTCTCACAATCGAACGATGCCATTGCCTCAATATCCTTCTCCACATCGCACACGAATTGGTTGCCCGAAAATGCCAACGATGGTGTATTTGCCACCTGCGTTTGGTAAAAATAAACAGACACGGAACAAATCAAAACGATTGTTCCCGCCAAAATCAACAACTTAATTATCTTATTCATAGTTTTATTTTTTCATATTAATCATCAGCGCCCTGTCCGTTGTAATCCTTCACAGGCCGTGACGAGGATTCTTGTTTTTTCGTTGTTTTGGGCGCAGATGAAACAGCCGTAAAACTTTTCATATACGCCTCCTTATTAATTTCCTCAGCATTCAAATAATGTTGTGGATGGCTTTTCCCCGACATATAGCACGATTCCCAAATCGACTTCAACGACGGGCGTTCCGCCGAAACATACTGTTTCACAATTTTACTGTTATACGCATACAACGCATCAAACAAATCGGTGTCGAACACATCAAGTTCTTCTTTGAACCAACTGTCGTACGTTTCCAAATAAATCGTCAACAATGTGTTAACGAAAGTTTTCACTTGAATACTTCCCGAAGTAAACCGTTTCGATGCATCAACCTGAAAACCAAGTTCAACAGCCTTGTCAACCATTGCTGTCAAATCTTTCAAGCCTGTGTATTTTTCCATCACATCCTTCTTCTCCTGCAAGCCTTTGAAATCGTATGCGGCAAGCAATTCGTACACGCCTTTGAGGTCGCTGCAACTGTCCATTGAGGACTTTTCCCACACGTGTGGATTTTCCTCAAAATAGCGAGTGCAACTAAACGGACGAGCCTGAACCACAGGCACTTCCACAACTTCAGGCGTACGCGAAAATCCTATCACCAAACCGATAATCAAGCCTAGCAGCGCGCCACCGACACCGAATGCGATTGTTTTCACCATCTTATTACCTTCGGTCTTTTCAACGCCCCGCAAAGCAATATCAACCTTAGCGTTCGACATATTATAGTCGATAGGAAATTCCATTTCCCCATTTCGAAAATCTTTTCCATCAATCTTCACAATAAATGAAGATATTTCCTGACCTTTTTCGTCACGAATCTTAAACGACGATTTATTCATTAGTTTTTTATAATCATTTGGTGTGATTTGGAATGCCGCCGCATCGCCGCCAACACCTGTTCTACAAATAGTTTTACATCCTGATTTTTTCCAATACACCGACAGTTGTTCGTTTTTACAAACAACCAACGCCGAATCAAGCGTTTCATCTTTCCCGTTGTAAGGCACCCATCCTTCCGCATTCGTTAACTGCGGAATCACAATCATTTGCGACAATGGTTCGCTGGTCAAATCCTTCACCGACGATTTACACGTTACCATCAGCTTTTGACTTTCGTCAAGCAACAACACAGCCTCAAAATTCTGATAACCAGCCTGATAGTAATTTTGCAGATACGTATAAATATTTTCCGTCACCGACAAATAACGACACGCATAGTTTTTGGGAGTATCAAGATTTTCAATCCGTGCGTCAACACAGTTATATTCCTTGTTGAGTACCGCATCCAACGCCAACCACGATTCTTTTTTCGCCATTGTTTCCTTCACGCTCAAAATTCCTACAATGGTGGAAATCAGACTATTCCAGTCGGAATAACTTGGCGACATACCTACTGGAATTTGGCACCACACAGCAATATTGTCGTTCCAACGCGATGTTTGTCCAACTTTCAGAATGACCAAATAAAAGAATTTCTGCGTGAATTTTACGAACGTAAGAGGTTTTGTGTCCTTCAATTTTTCGCGAAATTCATCGGTTGAAGAGTCAAACACGCCGCTAATCCAAGACAAACGAATATCGGTAACGATACCTTCGTTCACAAAATTCGCAGATTTGTACAAGAAGTCGCTACTATACCCGTCGTTGGTTTCTTTTACGCAAACAGCTATCCTCTTCATTATTTTCTGAAATTCTTTTTAAGTTTTACAAAGAAACTTTTATCGTCTTCCTCGAACGTTGCGCGCGAAACAATTTCATTCAAGACCTTCATCGGAGAATCTTCCTTCAACATACAGTAGCTTTTAAAACACACATCGCCAATGGAGAATGGAATCACCAAAATTTTTGGTTTTACAGCATCTTTGCCCGCAATTGGTTTCACGTAACCATTCAGTTCACATTCGCGGCATACGTTGCGCACAGCTGTAACCAAACCTTTATAGTGTGTTTTCACATACTCGTTTGCTTTCTCGCGTCGTTCCGACGGTGTGTTTGCCTTGATTCTATCAGCTTTGGTCAGCACCACATAAATAGCATCGGTGTCGCGTTTGAATGGATTTTCCATAGGGTCTTCCACGTTCAAAATGTCTATCACATTCTCCAACAACGCATCCTGCCCCAATTCTATATCGTTTCCAATTTTGATTTTCTTTCCCGCTGCGCCGTATTCAATCACAAAGAAATGGATTTTTCTATTTCCTTCTTTATGATTGTCAAGCAAAACCCGACGAAACGCTTTCGCAGCCTTATCGTAAGCAGGGTCGTCAAGCACAATATTGTGGGCTTCGGCATAGATTGCTGTCAGCAGCTCACCAGCGAGGTCTACAAACGTGAGAGGATAATATTTATCCGAATTTGCCATTGTCATATCAAAGCCCATTTCGGCAAAACTATCGGTTGGCGTACCATTTGGCAACACTGAAGTTGGACGGGAATCGTGTTGGTTGAACAAATCCGACAACGCATCAAAATACGGGATTCCCTGTCCTTTTTTGTTGGTGATACCATAGCCGGCACGGCGCGCAGTATTTAAAATAGAACCAATCGCGCACGATTTTCCAGAGTTTTTTACGCCCCAAAAATAAATCTCCGTCGATGTTTTTTCAATTTGTTCCACCGCATCGCAATCCACCGATGGAATATCAATGTTGCTCAAATTTTTCTGCAACGATTGGATGAACATCGGGTCAACGCCAGCTTCTTGAATCAAATCCTCATACGTAATATATGCGTGGTCAAGCAGTTCGTTGATACAATCGGTGTTGAAAACATTATGGTCATCAGCAATGATTTTCAAAATTTCAGGACGAGCAATCGTGCCTTCTTTCATTTGTTTTTCCAATTCGGCAAAATGTTCGTTTTCCTTCAGCATCCGCAAGGATTTCGCAAATTCCTTCAAATCGAATTGGGCTCGTTTTTCGGCTTCCTTCATCAACTTTTTCGCCTCAAGCGAGAATCGGCCTTCAGGAAATTCCGCCAAATATTTTTTTACTTCCTCTATATTCTTTTTGTTGGTATTTTGCCAGCGCATTGTGTCGGTTTTCCACGTGCGGATTTTTCCGATTCTGATGTTCGCCTCAATGCGGTTTGGTCCCATCGGATATTTTCGGATATATTCCGAATAACTTTCCTCTGTATTCTCGCGCGCCGCGGCCTCCCAATCTTTCGGTTCCTGCCCAGCGATTAATTTTTTCACTTCCTCGCGAAGCACGTTTCCGAACTCACCGCCAGTGTTTTTGTACTCGCACAGTTCGTCGAACGTCACAATTCCACTGATTATAAACTCCGAAATCTCCGAAGCTGAATAATCACTTATATTATCGAATATTTCTTCTTTTGTTGGCATAACTTTTTATTTTTCTATTGTTCTATATCGTTAAATTTCAAACGTATCATCGTCGTATTCTTCTATTTTCAACGGCTGTTCCTGTTGTGGGACAGATTGTTCGGGAATTTGTTCCTCGTAATCTTCTTCGGCTGTCCAATCCTTTTTACCAAACAATGAATTTGGATTTTTCACTGGCCGACGTTGAAGCAACCACGGCAACGCCATACAAAAATAGCCTACCAACGCCCACAATATTGCACGCCATTGGAACGCAACCGATTTCGTGAATTTTTGTTTTAAATTATTGAAATTGCTGGTGATGTCGTATGTTGCCTTATAGGGTTCCATATCGCCATCATAGAATTTTTTACTTGACCACGATTCCAACGTCGTTTTCCACATTTCCACGCCAGACTGGATTTTCGTCAGGTTTCCAATCACAAACACATTCCATACGCTTGACTGACGAGCTTTGTCAATCCATTGTTCTATTTCTAACTTTTTCGTCTGATAGTCAAATGATTCCGTTTGTGTAGCGAATGACGGCTGCAATTGCAGACGCATCAATTCAGCCTGCGCATTTTTTTCAGGTGACTTACTTTGCAACGTTTTTTCAATCCGTTCTTCCACATAGGCGTCGTAATTTTCGAAAATACTTTTCGAAGAATCTATCGACATGGCAAATTCTTCCATTATTTCCGATTTGTTGCTATACACCGTCCAAAAATGTTTAAACGGAGAAATTGTCACCAACAGCACAAGCACCACAACAGAAAGCACCACACCAATTCGTTCCAACACAATGCTGCGGGTAAAATTCTTTTCCACCGCCTTCATTTGCTGTGTTCCCACGAACACCACAAACATTACGAGGAACGATGCGATTGCCCACAACGCCGACACAAGCAAATTCGTGTCGTACAAATATGCAGCACCCGTAAACGTGACATACGAAATCATAATCATTGCAAGAAATGCAACAATATGACCCCAAGAAAATTTCAGTGTTTCATTCATGTAGTAATCCTCCTTTTTCTTTACTCTCCATATAATTTTTCGGTTTTGCGAAGAATGTCGCCAATTTGCTTACTTGCGGCGGAATCAAACTGTTCAACCTCACTTGCATACAACAACCCCATTGTCACAAAATTCTCCCACTTCGGGAAATTATCCCAGAACGATAGATTCAGCAACGTAACCATATTTGAAAAATCAATCTGCGAACTTTGTTCAAGCACCGTCAATGCTTGTTTTACATCCTGACGTTTGAATTGAGCTGTCATTGCCAATGGTGAAATATCAGCGATTTTCACATTGCAAGCCGTTGCTTTTTCCTGAATTTTCTTCACTTCGTCGAAGCCCATATACGCACGGCCGAACGTTCCCACAAACTTGTTCAACTCAAACGTGATGAAATCAGCAACCGCATTCACCGAGTCGTGGCCGCCATACAAACTTTGATATTGGGTAACGCCTTCGGACAACGTTTTCGCCACATTGAAACGTTGGAACAAAGTCATCAACGCATATGTGATTTCCTCAGCGTGTGGCAACATTGTGCGAAGTTCCTCCACATTATTATTAATGTACTGCATCCAAAACGAAATCACCGATTGCACAAGCCCATCGGCATTCGAAGCATCTTCCACTTTTTGAACAGACACGACATCAGCAATTGTAAAGCCTTGTTTTTCATACAATTGAGCCAAATCTTCTTCCGAAAGCGAATAATGCGCCAACAATTTTTCGGTATTTTGCTCCGCCGAATCCTTCATATCAATTTCACACTGACGGCGTATCATCTGAATGGCAGCAGTCGTGTTTGCCAATTCTTCAGGAGCCTGAAGTACAAGCGCATCGTACACAACTTTCCGAATGTCATCGGATTGCACCATCAAATCATCAAGTATTTTACCGAATAATTCTTGATTTTGTCCAATGTTCAAATCCAACATTGCCCGCATATCGCCAATCGTTTTTTGCAATGTGGCATTTTTTTCTCCATCATTTTTATGATAAACACGAAGCCAGTTCACAATACCATCGCGAATCTGCGAAACATTCACCTCGTCAGGTGTTGGTTCCGCACTTCCCGATTGGGTATCGAATTTTGCGATCAAAGCGGCAAACACACTTGTAAAACTTGCATTTTGATTCCAAAGGAACGAAAATAACGTTGGCCAATGTTTACATGCAATGTTGTTTATTTTTGGAGCGACAAGTTTACAAAAATCCGATTGATACACCGCAGCCGCCTTGCTACCAACCACTTGGCGCGCATAATCGTTCAACGCCAATATATCGTCCTCATTTACTAAATCTTGCGTGGCAGCAGAAACAAATTGCGGCAGCAATTCATTCACCTTCTGATTGATAGCATCCGACAACAACGGCAAATCTCCACGTGCATCAACATCAGAATAATACGCATCAAGCATAACTTTTAGCACATCGGCAACCGACAACATTACGCCAACACTCTGTTGTTCAGCTTGTTTTGCTGTTTTATCATCATTCTTTCCACATTCATTGATTGCACGCAAAGTCCGTTTGTATGCCTTAAAAACCTCAACAGGAAACGTTTGCACCGAATGAGCGTCAGCCCACGCCAACGCTTCGTCAATCAATTGTATATTTTGTTGAATATCTTGTGTTTTCATAGTCTTGTAGTTTAAAATTCAAACATTCCCGAATCAAGCCAAGTTCCTTTTTCGGTGGCAACATTCCTTATTTGCACATCAACGCAGGTTTCCGTCAGGATTTCACCTTTCGCATCGGTTATTGATGCAAGCGCCAACGAATCTTTGTCAATGCCGTTGCGTTCGACCACAACTGTTAGCGGAAGCCGTTCCTTCAAATCATTCATATTTTTTTCTATTTCAGCAGCAACCTCATCATCGGTCATTGCCATATTGCCATTTGCAATAGCCTGACGGCGGATTTTTTCAACCAACTTGGTTTGATTCACATCAATTGCATACACAACCCGGTTCGGATACGAATCAACATCAATTTGCCGTGCAAACAAGTTCGTCGGGAACTGTTTCACCGTAACCGTACCTTGTTTAATTATCGGTGTGAGAATATAATTAGTGCGAACGCCGTTTTTCGGACCTTCCACAAACTGCACCGCCTTCGACGAATCCACACTTTTCATATAGTCGTCGAACTGCACCGAGAATTGGTTATACGCATTTGGCGCAGCCGCTTTATTGCTCAGCAAAGCCCCCACAGGCACAATCGTCTTGAAATTCGAAATGTAGCCAGTGTTCTGAGCAAACGGATACCACAATCCGACAAAACTATTATTGAGCACAAGCAATCTATCGGGCGAAACCGCATAATATTTCAAGAAAATATCACGAATCGGCATAAGCGAAGCCAACCGCCCCGTAAGCAAAATCACATCACAGGAATAAGCGTGAAGCATTGTAGCGACTTTCTTCAACAGCGGTTCGAATTCATCGCGCACCATATCGGCAACCCGTTTCGCGCTGAACGACCATTGCAACTTGGTCAAGTCAACATCACATGTTTTTTCGCCTTTATTTTGCAACCAACTGTTCACCCCAGCCTTGAAACTTTCCACAAGTTGCTCATTCACAGGATTTTTGCCAGCAAAATCAGCATACTCAACAACACAGTCGCAACTATTTTTGCCGAGCAAATCCAAGAAATGCGTCACCAACGGAATACTATAACATATTGTAACCGCCGAGCGCACATTTTCGTTAATTGCTGCCGTAGGATTCTGTCCGAAGAAATCACGGACAAATTGGCGATATAAATCTATCGACAAGGCACTCAACGCTTTGCGCAATGCGCTATTTTCATCATCAAGCACCGCCTGAATCATTTTTTGCAACAAACTATTTCCAGCGGTGTGGAACATATCGTTGAACAACGGATTTGGCGTTATTTGTACATTTTCGTCTGTTTCGTTGTAAGTATATTCATTCACAGCCATATCGACCAATTCCGCACCAATGTCAACCGTGGCAATGGTGAGAGGCACATCTTTGCTTTGCTGGAACAATGTGAAAAATTCTTTTGCGCATCCTTTATATTTATAGGCGATTTCGCTATACAGATACACCAACTGAGAACACGTTGGTTCGTCGAAATTCCACGTCTTGTTGTCAGCATTTCGTTTCGTTTGTGGCAAGATGGTGATTTTTGTGTCACGCAATTCAAAGAATTTTCCAAACAACACCGACGCATCAACAGCGCAATTCAACATTGCATCACGCTCCGACTTCAGCAATGCCGACGAACCAGTCACAATTATATTACGTAACTGGCGTGGTTGCAACATTGCACTTTCGCCCGAACGCGAGCGGTATTCCACACTATTGATTTGGATATACGCCTGATTTATCATTTCCAGAAACGCAAATGTCATCAACGAACGGCGCGAGAAACGATTTGCCTGTCCGCCGATTCCGCCAACACTCAATTCGCCTGAATTGGAAATATACCGTGACAAATTTGGAATGTCCTCTATTTGCCCTGTTCCTTGTTCTCCTTTCAAAACGACATTACTCCACGGTTCGCTGCTCGGTGCGGAATCCCATAAGAAATTCTTCGGACTTGAACATTGGAATTTCGTCTGCGCATTTGCTTCGCACGCCGTGGAAGCGTTTATCAATTCCAGAGCTTCGTCGCCCAAGCGCACATAGCTTGGATACACAAACTGACGGCTTTTATTGGGCCCGCACGTGCCAAAACTTGCTTGTCTGAATGCCAAACGCATGCCAAACGCATCGGAACTTTTACGTAACGAAACAGAATCGTCGGTACTTGCCGTAAGGTTGGTGAAATTCACCAGCCGCAACGGGCAAACCGAACCGAAATCATCATTTTCAACCAACAAAGCCGCAGTAGTATCATTGCCAACACTCACAACCATATCCACCGGTCGAACTTGCTCCGCATTGTAGCGGTGCAGACTCACAAACGGCAATGAATCAGTTTCAGCAATGCAGTCTATCAAAAACAAATATGAAGTTATAAACGCATAGCGATGCATATCCTCGTCAATCAGCTGCGAGACATCGGTTTTATCAGGGTAAAACAGACTAAACAGCGAATCATACACAAACGAGCCACCAAGCTGTTTTACACAATAATCCATCATCAAAAGTTCATTGCGACAGAGACCAAAATCCAATTTTTCAACCGACGAATCGCCAAAAACGGGATATTCATTATTTTTCTGTTCCACAACGCCGAGCGACTCTTTATCACGAGCTCGTGTATCAAGCGCAAGCACCACATCGTACGACAAAACGCCATCGCTTGACTTGTGAGGGATTAATTTGAAACGGCTCCAATTAAGAGGCCCCAACTTTCTGTAAATCACCTCACCGCTCTGTTTTTTCCGCTGGTAGAAATATGGCAACGGCAACCAAGTATTTTCAAACTTTGACACATTTCTTTCAAACGCCTGAAAATCAATGGTATAAATCTTTCCATTTTCAAGTTCCTCACCCTCAACGGCAACTGGATTGATGCCATTTTTCTTCAACAGCGAAATGGAAATAGGTTGGTCGGGAGCGAGCCATCCGTTTTCCACAAGCGGACGCAGATTAAAATACGCCACCGTGGTAGTGTCGTCCTCTGGATTCTTTTCCTCCAAGCGATACACCGCATCAATACCGCACCGTTTGTTCACAGGATTAATCCATTCGTAAAAATATTTACAAAAGCCATCCTGCTTTTGCAGATTAATCCGCGTCGCATACAACTGAATACCAGTATTTGCAATCAATGAAAGTGTTTTCATGTTATCGTTTCGATTCGTTAATTTTTATATGCATCTTGTTGTGTTTCATTACATAACAAAGAATTTACTTTTTTAATTTTCTCGCAAATCATCAAATCAATTCACAATGCACGAGAATTTCCCAAAGATAGAAATTTTTTCTATCCTTTTCGAGAGAATCTTTATTTTTTCTTAACAAGAAATTATCCGTTTTTGCTCTGTAATAAAGGCATGAAAAAAGGCCGCCACACCGTGACAGCCTCCTATATAATTGAACAATAACTATCAAAAACAAACAATAATTAACATAACTTGTTTTGTACGAACCGCCTATTTACAAGGGTTTACAGGTGGTATTTTTTAGTTTTGTTGTCCTATAGGGATTCGAACCCCAACTAACAGATCCAGAGTCTGCTGTGCTACCATTACACAATAGGACAAAGAGAAGACCTCGACAGACGAGGTCTTTCAATTTTCTGTATTATTCTGCAACAACTTCGAAAGGAACGTTTACAACGATACCTTTGTAAAGTGTGATTTTGCAAGAATATGAACCAAGTTCTTTGATTGAAGTCTCTTTCAAAGCAATTTTGTGACGATCGATTTCGTAGCCAGCTTTTGCAAGTGCTTCAGAAACTTGGATTGCATTGACAGAACCAAAGATTTTGCCAGTTGCGCTTGCCTTCGTAGCAATAGTAAGAGAAACTGATTCAAGTTTCGATGCCATTTCCATAGCTTCGTTTTTGATTTTCTCTTCCTTGTGAGCGCGTTGCTTCATTGTTTCAGCATGTTGTTTCTTTGCTGATTCAGTTGCTCTAATAGCGAAACCTTGTGGAATCAAATAATTTTCTCCGTAACCATTCTTAACAGTCACGATTTCATTCTTCAGTCCTAAATTAGGAACGTCTTTTACCAATATAATTTCCATAGGGCGTACTATTTTAACAAGTCAGTTACATAAGGTAATAAAGCAAGGTGACGAGCACGCTTGATTGCAGTAGCAACTTTCTTCTGATATTTGATTGAAGTTCCAGTGATACGACGAGGAAGAATCTTTCCTTGCTCGTT
>DFGI01000083.1 GCA_002371705.1 Bacteroidales bacterium UBA3754 | reverse complement strand
TACAAATACTACGACATGGCACCAATTGTGGAAAAAGCACTTGCCTTGTTTGAAAAATAAATTTGTATTTTCAGATAATACTGAAAGTCAGACATTTAAAAAACAGCCTTTGCTTGGCAAGATTTTATAATTGTCTTAATACTCGTTCCAACTCTTGATTTCCAATTCGTCCATCGAAAGGTTGCAAAATGCTGTGATAAAGGCATTTGCAAGACGGGCGTTGGTCAGCAACGGAATGTTGTAGTCAATAGCGCCACGACGGATGGAATAGTCGTTGTCCAACTCCGATTTGCTGTGATTTTTCGGAACATTGATAACCAAATCGAAGTGTTTCTGACGAATGAAATCCATCACGTTCGGTTGCAAATCCTCGTCGGGCCAGTGCATTGTGGTTGCTTCCACACCGTGGTCACGCAAAAATTCCACAGTACCTTTCGTTCCGTACAACGCATATCCTTTTTTCACAAGCAAACGACACGGTTCCAGCAATTCCAACTTGCTCTTGGTAGGTCCTGTGCTGAGGAATATGTTTTGTTTCGGAATCGTATAACCAACCGAAAGCATTGATTTCAAAATGGCTTCATAGAAATTGTCGCCAATACAGCCAACCTCGCCTGTAGATGACATATCCACACCCAAAACTGGGTCGGCTTTCGCCAAACGGGCAAAACTGAACTGCGGCGCCTTAATGCCAACATAATCAAGGTCGAAGAGCGACTTGTCGAACTTGGTAACCTTGCCGCCAAGCATAACTTGAGTAGCTTGTTCTATAAAATTGGTTTTCAATACCTTAGATACAAATGGGAAACTTCGTGATGCACGCAAGTTGCATTCTATCACCTTTATATCATTGTCTTTTGCCAAAAATTGAATGTTGAACGGACCCGAAATCTCCAGGCTCTTGGCTATGGCACGGCTGATTTTCTTGATACGACGAACCGTTTCCAAATACAATTTCTGCGGCGGGAACGTCATTGTGGCGTCGCCCGAATGCACGCCGGCAAATTCCACGTGTTCGGAAATGGCATAACTCAACACCTCGCCGTTTTGTGCAACAGCGTCAATCTCAATTTCTTTCGCTTGTTCAATAAATTGTGTGACAACAACAGGATGTTGTTTCGAAACCTTGGTCGCCAACGTGAGAAAATGTTCCATTTCCTCCTTGTTTGAAACCACATTCATTGCCGCGCCCGAAAGCACGTACGACGGACGAATTAGCACAGGGAAACCGACTTCGTCAACAAATTCAAAAATGTCGTCCATGCTTGTCAATTCCCGCCAGCGAGGTTGATCGATGCCAAGTTCGTCGCACATTTCGGAGAATTTATGACGGTCTTCGGCACGGTCGATATTGACGGGCGAAGTTCCCAAAATCGGAACATTTTGGTTATACAAACGCATTGCCAAGTTATTCGGAATTTGTCCGCCTGTTGAGATGACCAATCCGTGTGGTGCTTCCAAATCGCAAATGTCGAGCACGCGCTCAAGCGTAAGTTCGTCGAAATACAGACGGTCGCACGAATCGTAGTCGGTTGAAACCGTTTCGGGGTTATAGTTTATCATCACAGAGCGGTAGCCTTCTTTCTTGATGGTATTCAAGGCATTGATGCCGCACCAGTCGAATTCAACCGACGAGCCAATGCGGTACGCACCAGAGCCGAGCACTATCACCGATTTCTTGTCATCTTGAAATGCAATATCGTGTGTTTCACCCGAATAGGTAAGATACAAGTAGTTCGTTTGTGCAGGATATTCTGCGGCAAGTGTGTCGATTTGCTTCACCACGGGAACTATGCCGTGTGACTTACGGAATTTCCGCACGGCGTCGATATTGTCTTCCATAGCGTTGTCGCTTGAGTTGAGGACCAGACGGGCAATTTGGAAATCGGAAAAGCCCCGGATTTTTGCCTCACGAAGCAAGTCAACGGGAACGTTTTGCAACGTATCGTATTGTGACAATTTTGTTTGAATAGCAGCAATGTTCTTCAACTTTTCGAGGAACCATTTGTCAATTTTGGTCAAATCGTGGATTTTGTCAACCGAATAACCCTTTGCCAATGCAATGTTGATGGCGAAAATACGCATGTCGGTCGGTTTTTGCAGTTCGTGGTCAAGGTCGTCGAATGCAATGTCGTGGTTTGCCACAAAACCGTGCATTCCTTGTCCAATCATACGCAGACCTTTCTGAATAACTTCCTCGAACGTGCGGCCAATCGCCATAATTTCGCCCACCGATTTCATAGACGAGCCGATTTCCTTCGACACGCCTGCGAATTTACCCAAATCCCAACGAGGAATTTTGCACACAATGTAGTCAAGTGCAGGTTCGAAAAATGCGCTCGTTGTTTTTGTTACAGAGTTTTTCAATTCAAAAAGACCGTAACCTAATCCGAGTTTTGCTGCCACAAACGCAAGCGGATAACCCGTTGCCTTCGAAGCCAGCGCCGATGAACGGCTCAAACGGGCGTTCACCTCAATCACACGATAATCTTCGGAATTGGGGTCGAGGGCGTACTGCACGTTGCATTCGCCCACAATGCCGATATGACGGACAATCTTGATAGCAAGTTCACGCAATTTGTGGTATTCGGCGTTGGAAAGCGTCTGCGACGGAGCCACCACAATACTTTCGCCCGTGTGGATTCCCAGCGGGTCGAAGTTTTCCATATTACATACCGTGATACAATTGTCATAACGGTCGCGGACAACTTCGTATTCCACCTCTTTCCAACCTTTAAGAGACTCTTCCACAAGCACTTGCGAAGAATATGCAAAAGCCGTTTCGCACAACTTTTTAAGTTCATCGACATTGGAACAGAAACCGCTTCCAAGTCCGCCCAGCGCGTATGCTGCACGAACAATCACAGGGAAGCCAAGTTTTTCCACTGCTTTCACGGCTTCCTCAACCGATTCGACAGCTTCGCTCCGAGCAGTTTTCACATTGATTTCGTTCAATTTTTGAATGAACAAATCACGGTCTTCGGTGTTTTTAATGGCTTGAACGGGCGTTCCCAAAACCTGTACGCCGTATTTTTCAAACACACCGTTGTCGTACAATGCTGTTCCGCAGTTCAGCGCCGTTTGTCCGCCGAAGGCGAGCAAAATTCCCTGCGGACGTTCCTTTTGAATGACACGTTCCACAAATTCTGGCGTAACGGGCAAGAAATAAATCTTGTCGGCAATGCCTTCCGACGTTTGCACGGTGGCGATATTCGGGTTTATCAAAATAGTTTCGATTCCTTCCTCACGCAATGCTTTCAGAGCTTGCGAGCCAGAATAGTCGAACTCGCCTGCTTCGCCGATTTTTAACGCTCCAGAACCTAAAACTATAACTTTTTGTATATCGTTTTTCATAATGTGGATTATTTGTTGTGTTTATGTTGTTCGACTACATCGATGAATTTTTCAAAAAGGAACCGAGTGTCAGTAGGACCGCCGTTTGCTTCGGGGTGAAACTGAGTCGCGAAGATAGGTTTTGACTTATGTCTGATTCCTTCGCACGTACCGTCGTTCAAATTCAGGAAATATGGTTCCCAATCGTTTGTCAGTTTTGAATGGTCAACGGCAAAACCGTGGTTTTGCGAGGTTATGTAACATTTGTTTGTGCCAAACTCCTGTACAGGTTGGTTGTGGCTACGGTGTCCGTATTTTAATTTATACGTAGTCGCTCCCGAGGCAATTCCAAGCAGCTGGCTGCCCAGACAGATGCCGAAAATCGGCTTGTCGCCGTTGATAGCAGTTTTTATGTGAGCTATGGTTTCCTCGCACAGTGACGGGTCGCCGGGACCGTTGGAGATGAACAGCCCATCGTATTCGTCGTGGGTGAAATCGTAGTTCCACGGCACGCGAATCACCGTCGTGTCATATTTGAGCAAACTACGGATAATGTTGGCTTTCACGCCACAGTCAACAAGCATAATCTTATTTTTTCCAGTTCCGTACACTTGTTTTTCCTTTATGCTCACTTGGTCAACAAGATTATCTTTGTTGGGATCGTACCACGCCACATCTTCGTCGTTGATTACGATTTTTCCCAACATACAGCCCGATTCGCGCAAAACTTTTGTCAACTCACGTGTGTCGATTCCGTAAATGCCAGGGACTTGGTTCTCTTCAAGCCATTGAGCCAAACTTTTTTCAGCATTCCAGTGGCTATGTTCAAACGAATAATCGGAAACGACCAAGCCGGCAATCTGAATGCCGTCGCTTTCGAACGTCGTGGGTAAACCGTTCTCGTACAAATGATTAGGAACGCCGTAGTTTCCAATCAAAGGGTAGGTTGAGACCAAAATCTGACCTTTGTACGACGGGTCGGTCAAACTTTCGGGATAGCCCGTCATTGCCGTGTTGAACACCACTTCTCCAGCAATCGATTTCGGGAAACCGAACGATTTTCCAACGAACTCCATTCCGTTTTCCAATAGTATCTTCGCTTGTATTGACATATCTTAATTTTTAATTCTTAATTCATAATTATTTCAACGCCCGTAAATCATCGTTTCCTTCAACAAAGTTTATGAATGCGTTGTTTACCAATTTGTTACCGCCCGGCGTGGGATAATTTCCAGTAAAATACCAATCGCCCGAATAGCCCTTGCACGCATTGTGAAGTCCGTTGGTCTTCTGATACACAATGCTGATTTTTGTCGTCACGTAACTTGGCGTGAGCAATTCGGCTATCTTGTCGGAGATTTGCTCGTCGGTAAACGGTTTGTAAATCTCTTTCACATAATTCACAATTTGTTCCTTCGGCAAATGCTGTTGCTGTTTTGCCTTCTCGTAGGTTTCCTGAATGACGGACTGCATATTTTTCTCCTGAAGCAGTGCAATAGCCGCCTTGAACGCAATAAATTCACCCATTCGCGACATATCAATGCCGTAGCAGTCGGGGTAACGAATTTGCGGCGACGACGACACTATCACAATCTTTTTCGGATGCAGACGGTCGAGCATACGGATAATGCTCTGTTTGAGCGTGGTTCCGCGAACAATGCTGTCGTCAATCACCACAAGATTGTCATTATACGGCACAATGCTGCCGTAAGTCACGTCGTACACGTGCGTTGCCAAATCGTTGCGGGTGTTGCTTTCCGAGATAAAAGTTCGTAACTTTATATCTTTTATGGCAACTTTTTCAAATCGAATGCGACGAGAGAGAATGCTATGCAGTTCCTCCGACGAAATTTTGTTACCTTTACGAATAATTTCCTGTTCCTTGAGCGTGTTCAGAAACTTTTCAAAACCTTCAAGCATACCGTAGAATGCGACTTCGGCGGTATTTGGAATGAACGAGAACACCGTGTTGTCAATATCGTTGTCAACAGCTTTGAGAACAGCAGGGACAAGGTTTTCGCCCAATTTCTTGCGTTCCTTGTAAATGTCGGAATCGCTGCCACGCGAGAAATAAATCCGCTCGAACGAGCACGCCTGTTTTTTCTTCGGGCGGACAATCTGCGAAGTCTCAATTGACGCGTCCTGTTTTACAATGACGGCCTCGCCCGGATTCACTTCGTGGACGGAATCCGATTCCACGTTCATAACCGTCTGTATGACAGGTCGTTCCGAAGCAACCACAACGATTTCGTCGTCAACATAATAATATGCAGGACGGATTCCCCACGGGTCACGCACCACAAACGTTTCACCACTGCCAGTAAGACCGCAGATGACAAAACCGCCGTCCCAATGTTTTACAGTTGACCGTAATACGTTCTCGATTTTTATATTTGTCTCTATTTCTTCATTGATTTCCTGTCCGTTCTTATTTTTCTTGTTGATAGACTGATACACCCGTTCCACCTCTCTGTCGAGTCGGTGGCCAAGTTGTTCGAGCAAGATGAACGTATCGGCGTAGCGGCGAGGATGTTGCCCCGATTGGTACATCATTTCAAACACCTCGTCAACATTGGTGAAATTGAAGTTTCCGCACACTGCCAAGTTCTTTGATTTCCAGTTGCTTCGACGCATAAACGGATGTACGTACGAGATACCCGAGCGTCCCGTGGTACTGTAGCGCAAATGGCCTATATAGGAATTTCCCGCAAAAGGCAGCGTGTTTGCCGCAAACAGCGGGTCGTTCAATTGCAGGTCGGTGAGTTTTTCGTAGTTGCTATGAATTTGAGCAAACACCTCGGTGATGGCATTGGCACCTTCGGCACGTTCGCGGAACATAAACTCCTCGCCTGGGTTCATATTCTGTTTAACGCACGCCACGCCGGCACCTTCCTGTCCTCGGTTGTGCTGTTTTTCCATCAACAAATACAGCTTGTTAAGCCCATACATCCACGTTCCATACTTCCGATGATAGTATTCCAACGGCTTCCGAAGCCGCACCACTGCTATACCACATTCGTGTTTTATCGGTTCCATTCGTCTCGCATTTTGACGATACAAAAATATGCATTATTTGATTATATTTTTATACGAAAAACACGTAAATTATTTCAATCCTTAATTGATTTTACGGAAATGGTTTTAAATTAAAAGATGTTGTTTGTAAAAAGAAGAATATCTATTGCTTTCGCTGAAATATGTTTAGTTGTTAATTTAAAATTGTCTTCCCATTTTCGCTTCTTCTGGATTGGGATGGACATCAAGCCTTTTGTAGGTCACATACTCACGCCAATCTACGTTACCTTTACGTACTTCTTCGTGATATATTTCCCTCATCTCGTCCAATTCCTCCTTACTATACTCTCCGTCAAGACTTTTTATGTATTCGTCAAAATTTAAATATTTGTCGGTCATGGTTTATTCGTGGTCTTTTACTGAAATAAGTTATATGGTAGTTACTTTAGCTTATTCAACAATTCAAATGCTTTGTACACATCAGAATATGATTCACCAGAATGGTCAAATACCTTGGCGCGGTTTATAGCCGTTTCCAATTTCCCATCCGCACATAGTTCCGAAACCCATTTTAAATTCTGTAAAAACTTCACCTTCTTTTCATAATCGGTGATGTGTTTTCTTAACTCTTGTTCGGTAGCATTCGAGTCTTTAAAGTGGCGATTTGTGTTCTCAAAGTGCAGTAAAAACCAGTATTCAATGGAGGTCATGCTCTCACAGAGAATAACATTTTTTTTATTCGCATACCTTCTCCGAATGGATTCTAGTTTTTTCTTTTCCACTTCATTCCGACTCGAAACATCTGCATCAAATACGGCAATGGCGAAACCACCATTGGCAACGGCCTCGGTTATCTTCTTGTCCATTTCGGCAAGTGATGTGACAGAAAAATAGTACGGCTTAATGGTATAATGGTAACCGAACAAAGTGCGAATATGGGTAAAATAGTATTGTTCTGTCAAACCTTCTCCCAAAATGGTTACAGAACGTTTTTGCTGTTTCCTGGTTTCGATAGGTCTTGCCATAATTACAAATCAATTTGTGGAATGGCTCCGAAATTTCCTTGGTTGTATGCTTTTTGGATAGAAGAAAGGCGATTCAGGCCTCTGAATTCGGCTAATGAATACACATCGGTGTGTCCGTTTTCTTTCTTTTCAGTGAACCAGACACTGTCTTTTCTGAAAATCTTCTGATCATCAGGACGACTTGTATCATTGAGCAACGGATCGTAATGTGTTGTCACAAGCAATTGGGCTTTTGTGTGTTTCCGCAAGAAATCCAACAAAATAAGACGTAATAATTGCGGGTGCAAAGAATTTTCTATTTCATCAATAGGTAAAAAGGCTCCTGTTTGTTGAGCATCATAGATAGCTGTTTCAACACCAAAAGTCCGCAAAGTGCCGAGTGATTCCAAATCTTTGGGAAGAAAATACTTCGATTCACCATCATCAGATTTAATCGTATGTTCAAACATGGTTTTATAGTGAGTGAATGTACTGTCTTTTCTTAGACGTTCTTTTTCAACGGCAGGGATTTCATCACTACTGAGAAACATTTTTAGATAATTCTCAGGAATTTGTTCTTTAATTACATCTGTAATCACATTTGAAATGTTGAAGTCAGCCTGTCTTAAGAAATTCAACAAGTGTGATTTGAGTGAGTGGTCTTCAAAAGATTTTTTCTCGGCATAGTCAAACAAAGCGGTCTTGGGAAGGATCACTGGCATATATTGTTTTTTCATCCAATTCAAGGCATTGTCAATATCAGGGATATTGACGTTTGCCTTGTCTCGTGCAGCAAAAAAAGACATGTTTTTCAGACACTCCACTGCGATTTTTTCTTTTTCGACCGCACTCATTTTTACAGGTGCACCATAGTGGATAACGGATTGTCCGTTTTCCAGTTCGCGATCAAAAAGAAGCGTTGGCTGCACACTTTTATAGTAATACAGCTTTTCATAGTGAACTGCGTGTTCATCAATGGAAAGCTGGTACCAATATTTTGTGGTCTCAACATAAAATACCAATTCAAATACAGATGGACTTTGAGGAGACTCTTTATCTAATAGAAAAGGAACTATTCCTGTTTTATCTTCAATAGAATTAGGTTGATTCTTCCAAAACGCCTCAAAAAAATCAAAAGCTGAAAGCAAATTGGACTTTCCCGATGCATTGGCACCATATACCATGGCAAAGCGCAACAATCGTACGCCTGGAGCAACTTCCACCACTTGGTAATCTTCTGCAAATGTATCCTTTGTCGCTTCAAAACTGAAGGTCACCTCGTCCTTGAACGACAGGAAGTTTTTTATTTTTATTTCTTGTATCATAACTCAATGTATTGGGATACAAAAATACGGATAAAAGTCGAATAAGCAATGTTTTATTTTTGAAATCTGCATTTTTTTGGCAATTTTTAAAAATAGAATATCACTGTCTTCTTTGTTTAATAGTCTGAAAAGCTCAATCCATCCACTGCCTGCAAACCGATAGCAACACGCCATGCGTCAGCCCTTTCGCATTGTGCTGGTTCCCCTTGTCGTATGTATTCGTCAAAGTCTAAAATTCCGTCCTGCACTTTCATACCGCAACATTTTTAACCCATTAACTTAACTTTGTATTTTCCAAACAAATCCCTGTATTTTTGCACCATCTAATATTGCTGTCGTTTCACCGATTGAAGAAATCCAAGGACTAGTGATATAGTCACTGTTGCTTTTCTCACATATAGAATGCTTCACAATACTTGTATAGGTGTACGTCAATTCGTTGTTTTTGATAAAGTCAACTAATTCTGGTTTATCCTCGTCAATTACCAGTTCCAACGAAATACCTGTTTTATCTTTGTCATAATGAATATCTTTTATCTCCACATCATTATTGATTATTCTGCGTTGGAAAAATAACATTCCATCCGCTTTAATAAGAGAAGAACCTAATGGCGAATCCGCATTGCGGCCGTTAGCATGTATATAAGCAACTTGCTTGTCTAGCCATTCCTTAAAGGAAGTTCTGTCAACAGGTATATCCTGAAATGATTGTAACCAATCGTTTAAGTCGTAAATATGCCCCATAAAACTCACAGAAACAAGTCTGTCATCCATATTCCAAGCCAGCGAGAATGAATAGATGTTGTCCTTCCCCATTTCTGACTGTTTTGCCATAAGAAACCGAATTGCTTTAACTGTAACATTAACGTTTTTTAACACATCTTCTCCTCCATGGAAAATCTGGGGAATATTACTATAGTTGTCTTCGCAAGTACAAAATGCACATTGTGGTAATTTGATATTACCTCCCATTCTTCTAATTGCCTTTGCCACATTTATTGCCTCATATTCTACTGTTTCAATTTTGCCCTCATTAGTTGTCATCACGTCTGTCGTACAGAATGAAAAATCCAACGAACTATCTTTTTTCTCATGATATGAAATGTATAATCTTACACCATCGCCTTTATTAATGAGATATGGGACATATTTTTCTATTGAATTATGAGACATCTCTTTGGATGTTTCTTGAACTATTGGTATATCCAATCCAAAATATCTATAAACATCGTAGTTGTTCTTTAAATAATATGTGATAAGACTTTTCCATGTGACCAAAGGTATTTCCCCATCTAATCTAAATATTTTTGTGTACTTTGCGTTATGCCCCATTTGATTTATTGGCTTTTCAATTCTCTCACATATAGAATCAAGGTCGTATTGCCTGATAGCCCCATCAAAGTGTTCAAATACGTCACGGTTAGAATCGTAAATAGAATGCATATAACGGCAAGCGAATTGTTCAGAATCAAGCGTTGGAGCATCTGCATCTATTACTTCTTCCATCTCGAACTGGTATTTTCCATTCTTATTCTGCCAAACGAATTCAGTTTTATCTACCTGATTATAAATCTTTTCTTCCTGTGATGATTTATAACAAGTTACTTCGGTCGGAATTTTAGAAATATCATCGTCATATTTTGGTCCAAACCAATATTCAAACTCCATACTTTTAATGTATGAGGGGCTGTATCCAATGTAATCATCATCAATTCTGACTTTAATTGTTTGATTTTTCGGATATATTTCAAACAATTCATCAATAAATTCAAAATTAAAATTATTGTACCTTGAAAAAGATTTCCTAAAGAATGGATGAAGCACAATAGCAAAGTCCGATGTCTTACTAGAGAAAACGCCCTGCCCTTTATAGTCAAAATCTTTCAACAAATCTTTCAATAAAATCAAACCGTCTTTATCTTTCTTTTCTTTTAGTGAGGGGAATGCTTGTTCTACAATACCTTGGTAACCATACATAACTACTCCATTGCAAAAAAACATCCCATTGTCTCTATTAAGTTTAGCTATGTTCAAATCTCTAAAAAATGCAGCTTGATAATCATTTATACGTTCTAGCATTTTGCTATTCAGGAAGTTCATGCGCAATAAATTGAAGTGCTCTGATTCATCACTACTATCTGGTATAAAGGTATGCCCAATTACATATGATAATTCGTGAGACACGTATAACCCCGATATTTTAGTCCATCCAATAAATCTATGAATATCGTGAGACATATTTGACGGAGCTCCAGTTTCTGAACCTTTCCATACCATATCTTCTAATGCGTCAATGGAAAATCTAACGCCACTTTTAGACAATCCATCTGTACAATATACACCCGACAATATTTCCATTGATTTTTTTCTATTTATTTCCACATCCTTGCCATAAGCAAAGATTGTAATTCATTTTTATATTGTTATCTATGGTTTACATATGCAACTAGTACCTATTTTGTATAACCATTGTTTTGTATTATTGTCATATTCAAAACAAATTTCTCTTCTCACAGGTTTGCGATGTTTGCATGCGAGACAATACTTCTTGTTCATCGACTTAAACGCTAAACAAGGTCTACCTTGAGTACGATATAATGCGTCACTTCTCACCCAAATAATATCATTACCTTTAATAGTCCTATATACATTCGCGTTTGCATCCGAGCCATGATGAGGAGCTGTAATAATAATATTATTTCTATATGGTATCTCACTTTGACATGTGGAATCAGAATCAGCAGAAAAACGAACGACAGGAATTTCATCATGCAAATATTCCATTGCCAGTGAATATTTATTTTCCATAGTCAAAGTCAAAGCAAACATCAACATATGAAAGCTATCAATTCTTCTTGTACTAATTGCCTTAGTCAACTCACTCCCATTCAATACAATAATATTTGTGTCAACTCTTTTCTTGGTACAAGCATCTGTTGGCTCAAACCATCTAATGTTCACACCATTTTTATATGCTGCCTCTGTAATACTAATAATTGTATCCAATTGAATCATTAATTTGGTCGCATGTTCTCCTATATGAAACATCCCTTTTCTGATATTTTCACGAAAGCATTCTCTAAATTTCATATCTTTGGAACAACGAAATTTAGATAGTTCATGGTCTTTATTTTTGCAATATCTACAATAATCTATGCAATCTATATCTAATACCGTATTAATAAAAGACATATCTTCTATAAGTTGATTATTCGGAATATATTCTTCATAAGCCAACGATTCTTCATGATGGAACTTATAACAACCCTCATTAATTTCAAAATGACTCAAGCAATCTAAAAATTCATCATACCAACAGCAGCCATTTCTACAACCTATAATATGACTATGTCTCATAAGGTGCGTCACTGAATGAATAACGCTAGCCCATGTGCCAGGTAGCCAAATCTCACCAATCCTAATTTTTGAGTTCAACAGTCCAAGAAAACCCTTCGAGTGATCTTTGTCGTTATGAGAACAAATAGCCAAATCTATTTTCGTTATTCCTTTCTTTCTTAATAGGGCAACTATTTTATTTTTACTTCCTCCTGAATCAAAGAGGATTTTTCTATTTTCATCTTCCAAAAGGAATGCATCGCCAGAACCGACTTCCAATGCTGTAAACTTTAAACTCATATTTTCTTTTTTTATTTTCACACCCTTACCAAACACAAAACTATCTTTTCATATTGTCAGCAATGTTTTTACCCCACAAATATAGGGAAAAAATCTCTTTGCTTTCTTTTGAATGAAAACGATACAATGTAATACCGCAAAAAAAGGACTCCCTTGCGGAAATCCCATTGAATTCCTTTCCTATATCTTTTGCTATTTTACATCTTGCACAAGACGGACAGATTGCCCGTCGTCGCGGTTGCTGTCGTACGTGTCCACATAGTCGCTGCCGAAGTACAGACAACAGGCGTAGTAGCCGTAGTCGCGAGCCGAACTCGACCAGTAGCCGCCGCAGGGACCCTCTTTGTGACAGGCAGGAAGAAAAATGCTATTTCCATTCTTTCGGCTTGTTACCTTATACCCATTTACTCCCTTCTCTTCTGTCCATGTCCACGTACAATTAGCTTCTAATTCTTGAAATTCAGATGGACTTGGCAGTCTTTTACCATCCTTTTCTAAATTTAATGCATTTTCATATGTATAATATGCACCATATTCTTGGGGAAAATTTGCACCAACGTTACACGTAGCCCATGTAACACTTAATCCTAGATCTACCAATCCTAAATCTACTTTTGTTGTTGTATAAAGGTCTAAAATCGGTTTTGCATCATTTTTTAATATTACAAATTCGGAATATGTTATATTGTCAATTATTCTAGAATATAATTCATTTGCTAACGAAATTTTTTGTGCATCATAAGGATCCATAAAATTTTTAGGATGTAATTTATCTTTCAAGTCTTCTATTTGAAAGGTGTCAACTAACTGAATTCCAAGCCGTTTTTCTGCTTCTGTGGCGATCTCTTCCACATCAAAATTAGAATCCATCAATTTCGAATATATTTGATTTGCTATCTCAACCTTTTCTTTGTTGTAGTTTTCCATAAAGTTCACTGGATTGCAGAGCCGTTTTAGTCTATCGTAAGTGGATTCGTTATTATATTTTTGTGTTGAAGTTTGTGGGACAACTATAGAAGATTTTTGTGTTGCCGAATTAGATCCAGAGTAAACATTCATAGAAGAAATTTGTGTTGCCGAATTAGAATTTGTTTTTGCTTCAGATTGTTTCTCCGAAGGTTTTCTGTCACACATATAAAAACAAACTATTGTTGCTGCTACACTAAAAAGAAAAAGATGTGGATTTGGGAAATAAAGCCCTTCCTTAGCAATCGTTATAATTCCGCCAGATGCTAAGAACGTAAAAAAGAAACCTCCAATTTCCCAAGCAATTTTCGTTTTAGATTTGCTTGCCCGCCAAAAAGAAACGATTGAAAGTAAGAGCATAGCTATAGCAGCTGGAATATTTGACTGTATAAATCCACCGATTGTTGCTATTGCAAAAAACACACCTAATATTAGTAAACCTTTTCTCATATTATAATAATTTTAATGAATTTAATGATTTGTAAAATACTTCTTGAAAACGGCTTTGTTTGTCGCTTTGGTAACTGAAAGTAATATCAATTTTCCCTTTGGGATAATCTATAATATATTGTTCCACAAAAACAGGAATAGGAGAACCTTTCCCATACCTATAATATTGAATGTGCATAGCATTACAACCGCATTTTTTTATAAATCTATAGGGAATCCATTTGAAAATTTTTACATTATCTTGTCCGCAGAATAGTTGTCTTAATTCGTCATCAATAGCGGAATCATATACAAAATCTTTTTTCCCTAAGTCAGCAAAAACACCAGTGCTTGTAGCATCATAAGCCAACGAGAAAGATGAATAAGCATCGTCGCTGCTGTTACTATACGAATAGACATTTACATACGGTGGATATTGAATGAACTTATCTGTACGTTTCATGTAATTAGGGATAGATATTTCTCCGAAATCGCCAATTATTTTCTGCATATCACAATTATAACTTACCGTATCTTTTTTATAATTATAGGCTGCTAATTGATAGATAAGCGAAGGTTTAGACTGTTCCCCATCGTATGAGATTTGTCGCTTTACCGAGTATTTATGATTGTGTGTTTTTAGATAACCATAGTATGAAACTTCCGATTCTGTCCAATTATCATGATTGTCGAACTCTGTATAAACGTATAATGTTGAGTCACAAATGTCTAATCCATCGTATGTTTTCGTGATTTTAGACAAATCCCCATGCTCATTAAAGAACATGTTCATTTTTAATGTTACATTTTCGTTGCATATGTATTCTGCATAAATAATTTGTCCTTTTTCGTTTTTTTGACTATTCAAACATTTTATTGTTTGTACAGCACCGACAACGGTCGGTGTGAGGTCTGTTGTTTCATCATCGTAGATTTCACTAAACAATGGTTTCCCATTTATATCAAAGCCAGAGTATTTTTTTATAAATCCGTGATTGTCAAAATCCAAAACAACATTACCGCTATTCCCATTAATACCGTATTTTCCATAAATATCGTAAACCATTTCTGTCAAGGGGATAGTACTCTTTACGATTGTTTCTACTTTTACAACATTGCCGTTTATGTTTAGTTGGTCTAAATGACAATTTGCTTTTCTTTGATAAACGTCATTGTTTTTTGTAGCATTAATCGTAATTGTGTCATTATCTTGTTTAGACGTTGTTGTGGATGAAGAACAGCTATAATAAACCACACTATAACAAAGCACCAAGAGTATTCTTGCACAATAGAATAAAAGATTCCAAGCATGTTTAATAGGCATTATCATAAAATGCACATTAACATTTTATTCTGCCAATCCCTAATCAGAATGATGATTTTCCATTACCCCCATATAAAACAAAAACGTGGGATTGCACTCGTCAACTCGCTCCACGTTTCGAGGCTTTGGTCGTGCCCTCCAGTCTGGAGCGAGCAACGCCGAAGCCCACGTAGATGTATTACTGAATTTATATAATACATACTTCGTAGACATCACCCGTTGCTTTGTCAGACTGGATTGAAATGACCAAATTTCGAAACGTCAAGAACAAAGCGTGAAGTAACGCCTTATTTTATATGTGTTCCATTCTGTTCAACAATACAGAGAAAGGAACAAAACAAAGATAGAATAAATTGAATTTATGTAGATAAAGAATTGAAAAAAATCTTCACGATTTTCAGTTGGCTACATTTTGTAGTCAACTCGTTTTCTGCTTTTTTCAGACGAGTTTTCAACATGTTTTTATTATCCAGGATTGACACTTTCGGTGATGGGGGCAACAATATCTTCATTAAGCGTTTCCCTCGTTCCAAACAACCAGCATTCCACGGACGCTGCAAAAACAGATGGAAGTTTTTATTTATGTTGAATAATTACTGCAGGTATTTACTATGTTACATATTGCTAGCTTTATATTTGCGATATAATTCAATAACTTCAGTATGGAGTTTCTTAATTCCAATACTCATATTTTCTATCTCTTTCATTTCATTAATTAAATTCATAGCAGGTTCTATAAAATCTGACTTTGCCATGATTTCTTCTCTTGCATAATTCAAAATTGCCTTGTAGTTGAGTTCTTTATTTCTTAACACAGCAGTACTTTCAATTGCAGAAAGATATAGTTCACGACCTTTTTCAAAATCCTTTTCACGGAATTTAATTAATCCTTTAGTTGCGGTTATGCAAATTCCATCAATGTCATCAACAAGTTTATTATCAATTCTTTCTATGTATTTTATTGCTTCATCAAGGTTGTTTTCTAAGGCATGGTAATACGCGATATTGTTTAGTAGTTGACAATCGTTTGAATTTGAAATTAGGCCTTTCTCTAAAAAGGTTATTGCAAGATTTTTGTTGTTTAACAAATCTGCTATATAGCTTCCCATCATTACTGGTCTTTTTGAAAACGGCATATCGCAAAACCATTGACAGGCATTATCCATAGCTTCTATCAAATTATTATTATAGAAATTATTGATTGCCATTGCTTCATAATTATGCCGAGTTTCAATGTTAATTACACTCTTATCAAATAAATTCTTATCCTTACTGTTTAAAACCCATTCAATTTGAGCAATTGAATTATCATTAGGAGAAATTAGCGATTTCGTGAACATTTTTTTGCTTTTTTTTCTATCACCTGCCAATAAATGAACAGTAGCAATAGATGCAGCTAATTCAGTCGTTGAAAAAGGAGAATAATTGTCAGAATCTATTATTTCGATTCCTCTTTTGAGCAAACTTGAGACTTTACCCTTTAATGTGTTTACAGATACTTCTGCCGAAAGCAACCATGGATCTTTTCGTAACATGTCACAATGACGCAACACATATTGTGCTAAATCAAATTCGCCAAAATGCGTAAATAATCGAGTGGCACTTCTTGTCACGAATCTATTATTAGGAGACAATTGCACAGCATATTTCATGGTTTGTATTGCTTTCCTTTCCTGCCCTAAAATAGAATAACACCGTGACAATTCAACCCATGCAATAGAATTATAAGGGAAATTATTGAGATGCAGTTTTAATTCTCTTATTCTATTTATATAGTCTTTATTAGATATACAATCATTCAATTGCTTGATTGTAATTTTTTCTATGACATTTAGAGAAGCACTTGGACCATTTATTATTCTATTTGCTAATTCTTCTTGGGAAGTAGTTATCTCATGTTTATGGTTCATCAAGAATCGTGCTGCCCCTTCAACATTTTTATCATCAGTAAGGCCATTGACCAAGGCTGCACTCAACAAATCTGCTGCAAAAGGAACACTCGGGTTGTTTTTAAAATCATGTATGTATGAATCAATAGATAAAATAGGAATATAACTGTTTTTTAATGTACTTGCATTTAATTCTCCGAGTGATGCAGTAGTCGCAAATGAACGCCAATTAGGAATAACTCTACGTTCTTTTTCTTCATTTATTGCTGCCATGTTTTTATCTTTAATTCAGCTTTTCTTCTTAATAATTCTAATTTTGTAATAAACCTCTCAAGACTATAACTATTACCAAGACTGGAAATATTTTTGGGGTGCCCTCGCTTTTCTGGGAATGGGAAACAAAGATATTCTACTATTTGTTTTAACTCAATTCGGAAATATTCTGATTCAATACAATTTGCAAATTCAGTTATGGCATCACCAAAGGCGGCAATCAAATATGGTTTTACCTCCTCAAACGTGCCTCCATATCTTTCCCATCTAAATTCGTCTGGAATGTGTTTTAACAATAATGCTGACATACTAATTCCAGCAAAATAAAAAACAACCATGCTTCCCAAAAGGTAACAGTCTGTTGCGAAAACTCTTTTTTCCCATTCTTTCTCATAGTAGCGATACATCAACTCTGGTGGTGCATAATTCAAATCCCCAGTATAAATTTGATTATTATATTGGCTTTCAATATCTTTACACATAGACCGCCCCAAATCTCCAATCTTCGATTCTTTATCAAAAAGTAAAATATTTGAAGGTTTCAAATCTTGATGAGAAATGTTTACACCATGTAGTTGTTGAAGTCCTACAGCAACGTCGTGTAATGATTTTAATTTCCATGCAAAATCAAGTTCTTTTGAAAAACTAAGCTTTTGTCTAACATCACCATCTGCAAGTTCAAAAATCAAATATGGTACTAGATTGATTGAAAAGTTAGGTACTATTTCTTCTCCCGAGTCTATAACAAAAGCAACTTTAGTCACATGCCCTGTTTTGCAATGCTCGGAAAGCTGTCTTTCATATTTATATGCATCAATCATATCGCCCATAACATCTGTAACAGAACGTTTTTCTCCGTTTTGTGTTGAGACTTGAAAAAATGGTGTGAAATTGAATGCTTTAAGAAAACATGTTTTATTATCCTTTTCAACCTTATAGCAGATTGAGAAAAATGAACCTGTTGCATTATCTGCTTTTGTGATTTTTTCAATCACTTTCCATCCATTGCTTAAGGTTCTGCCCTGTAAATTATTCGCTGCACTATCAATCATAATTATTATGTATTTATTGAAATTTTATCTTCACCCTCTCCGTCAACAAACTCTACATTCACAATTTCCTCAATCACTTAAGGCTGGCGTTTTTGTTGTTTCGATTTAATGTGACGTATAGATTTCAAATATAGATAAATTACCTCATTTTAATTTATAAATCTCCTTTCCCAACAAGGATAGAATGAAAGAATTATTATCCTCTTACTTATTTCGATAATATATTTCCTTTCCTAAAAACATCATTATGCTTATTTTTGTAAAAGTAACAAAAATTTCCAAAATAAACACATGATTGATAAAAAAACGGTTGGGGGTAAACAAATTCAGCCGTATTGCCATTTGATCCAATGAAATCTGTTTTCAGATATGAAAAGATTTCGTGGCAGAAAAATCTATTACCATATTGGTCTTTGGCTGGTATTGGTTAGTGTTCGGAATGTGGTATTAGGCGTGAAGCGACATCAAATGTTACTTGTTTCAATTAACAAGACAAGCGATTCGTTGAAAAAAGCTGGAAAACCCAAAGATTTTCGTACAAAATAACTACAAATTAAAATAATTGTAGTAGATTTGTACTGACAAAAAAAGAGTTGTCGTGAAAACACAGAACTCATATCTATCATCTGCTTGCGTAAAGGAGCAAGGAAGAACGGCTTATTATAAGATGCTGAAAAGTGCGCGTCAAGGCGAACTTATTCAAGTGCGTCGCGGCGTGTACGCAAATATCGATCAGCTAAGTGGCAATATGATTGACATCAATACCATTGTTCCTGACGGCATCCTATGTCTTTGGTCCGCCTGGAACATTCATCAGCTTACCACGTCTATACCACAAGCCTTTCACATTGCAATCAAAAGAGGCAGAAAGGTAACAATGCCTTCTTTTCCCCAAGTGGAAATTCATCATTATACAGAGGCGATTCTTGGCATAGGTGTGATACAAAAGAAAATTGAAGGTTACATTATTCGCCTCTACGATGCAGAACGATGCGTGTGTGATGCCATAAAATTCCGAAATAAAGTCGGAATGGATGTTTGTTCTGAGATCATCAACAACTATTTGAAACAACCTGACAGAAACCTAACCAAATTGATGGACTACGCCCGCCAACTAAGGGTGGGAAAGATACTCGAACAATATCTGCAAGTAATACTACACCCATATTGGAAACAACTACCTCATGAATAAAAAGAATTATTATACATACTCATTTCCTGACAGCAAATGCCTTGTTGTATGCGGAGATATTCATGGGGATTTTAATCTTCTTGTTTACAAACTATGTGTGCAATATCAGATGAAAGACACCACTTGTATTGTTGCTGGTGATTGTGGCTTCGGTTTTGAAAAGAAGGAATACTACGAGAACATTGTCAAACGGAACAACAAGCGGATGAATGAGGCAAACAACAGGATTGTATTTATACGAGGAAATCACGACAATCCTGCATACTTTGATGGTCAAACATTTATTCACAAACGCTTTCTCGCTATTCCAGACTATTCCGTTGTCAATGTTTGTAATCATGCTGTTCTTTGTGTCGGAGGAGCTATTTCTATAGATAGAAATTACAGAAAATATACTTGGGATCAGAACATCAAGAAAAATGACAGATTCGGGCATCATGTAGGCACTGACATTCTTTCTCCGAACTACTATTGGGAAGACGAGGCTCCTATATATGACAAAAATCTATTGACGCAGATTCTCTCAGAATACGACATTGATGCCGTCATTACACATACTGCACCGTCCTTTTGTGAACTTCAGGACAAAGCTAATATTGACGCGTGGATAAAGCAAGATATAAGTCTCATTACAGACATTCATGATGAACGTGCCGCTATGGATTCCATTCACGATAGTCTGAAGGAAAAAGACATTACCATTTGGTGTTATGGTCATTTCCATCAGAGTTGGCATGCTTTTATTGAAGGTACATTGTTCAAAATGCTCGACATTATGGAATTGTATGAAATTAGATAAAGACGTTTTGCCATCACTATTACAGAAGGGGAAAAGACATAGAAACACGAAACAATAAAAATATCGTTCTAAATAGTAATACAATAAGTTGACAAACTCGGTATCCTTCTACAAAATCTGTTCAGTATGATTTTTTGTGTCAACCTTGCCGATGGCGTCGATTATAATGCCGTTCTCGTCAATAACGTAGGTGGTGCGAAGCGTGCCTTCGGTTGTTTTGCCGTACATTTTCTTTTCGCCCCATGCTTCGTATGCTTTCAAAATAGTGAGGTCGGTATCGGCAATAAGATGGAACGGTAGGTCGTATTTTGCTATAAAACGCTTATGCGAGGCACTACTGTCGCGGCTTACGCCAAGCACCTCGTAACCCAATGAAAGAAAACGGTGGTAGTTGTCGCGCAAATCACACGCTTCGGCGGTACAGCCAGGTGTACTGTCCTTGGGATAAAAATACAACACCAACTTTTTACCAGCAAAATCGCTGAGTTTCACCAAGTTTCCATTCTCATCGTTGCCCTCGAAATACGGAGCTTTTGTTCCTTTTGTCAACATACGTTTTGATTGTTATTGTTGGTAAAATATCATTTTTGCGTTTAAAAGTGGGAAAATCCAAAAACATAAGCTACCTCAAGTCCCAACGACATCATATTTCCGTATTTTTTATTTTGTTGGTACTGTAAATACGGACTAAAACGTAAAGAATTAAAACCTGCAGCTGAGTTCAAATCTACTAATGAGAAGAAATGAAAATCTGTAGAAAAACCCAATTGTACAGCGAAAAAGCTCACATTACCAGTATCTTCTTGGGTGTTTGAATGAGATATTTTTCTTTTAAAGTCACTACCTAACGAAACAAATGGTCCAGCGGAAACATACTTGTTGTCAATTATTTTTCTTTCATATTGAAAAGCAACATAATTTGAATTTATTGTATCGTTAATGTTTAAGGTGGAGTCCATCGAAGTCGTCATTGTGGCCTTGCATGTGCCTGTTTTGAGTTTTGCTTGTAGTCCGAACACATTCCTTTTTGCAAAAAGACTTATTCCTACAGAAAAACCATCTGTCGAGGATATCACATAATTATTTGATACGGGAGCTTGTCTATTATATCCGATGACAATTTCGAGGATTCCTAATGATGAGTATGGATTATAAGGTATATTTTTTATAGAATCGCTGACAGAAAAAGTGGCAAGGGCGTTCCTAACGTTGTTATAATAGATTTCAACGCTATCAGAGATAGTTCCATTATTGGAGCATTTCTTAAAATCATCAACCTCTTTCACGTACCTATTTATGTAAAATCTATAAATTTGATTAATTTCATCATACCCTCCTTTTGCTGAATTTCCCTCTAATGTGATTTTTCTACATATTAATTCCGAGAAGTCAAATACAGTCTGATGATATTTTAGATTGAGGTCTGTTTTCAGCGAATCGCAAACCCAAGAATCTAATTTATATAACCAAGGTGAAACTTTCCTATATGTATATCGAATCGGCCATTTAGTTACGTGTTCATCCGAATGAATCAAACGAATCTTCATATCACATATTGCAGAGGTGTCTTCATTTTTACCCTGAAAATCTGCCCATGATAATTCTCCATCGTCCCAATTATGTATGCTTTCCATATACGATGGCGGCAGGGAGAGCGTTTGTGCCAGCATTGCATTGTTCAAACAGAAGGAAAACAAACTAAAACATACACAGAGGGAAAATGCTTTTTTGATAAAAGGTTTTACATTTATAAGGTTCATTTTTTTATTTCTTTGCCGCAAAGGTACGCATATCTATTGAATAAATGGCAATACATCGAGACGTTTTATTTTTTTCTTCTTACTACGTTGACCGTCTTATTGCATTATTTGAAATAATGCAAAAAAAATATTTAATTTTGTTTGAGTTTTAGAAGTTCAATTTAAAATGGGAAACGTAGAAAAGAGAAAGATTGTTTAACGATATTAAAGATAAAGAAAAATGAGAAATCTATTGATTCCAAGTATAGGGAAGGAAATAAAATACGAAGAATGGGTTGCAAAAGGGATATATCTTGTAAGCGATGCAAAAGTTGTAAAAAACAATTGTAAGATTTTAAATATTACAATCGAAGAACCTGCACCTTTAGAAGTATTTAGGAAGGTTACACATTTTACAGATTATGGGATAGCAACTATTCGTCTTGCTAATGATTACTATCAATACATTATTAGTAAAAAAGCTAGTGAAGAAGATGTAAATAATATGCTGAAAGACGCCCCCGAATTGTTAAAAGAAGTTGTATTAAATGCACATAGTGATTTTTTGAGCAATAGGTTCTCTTTGGATTAAAATTGTTTGATAAAACTTAAACTGTGCATGGACAAATTAGACAAAAAAAGCACCCGCAAATTCTTGTGAGTGCTTTGGTGGGCCCTGCTGGGCTTGAACCAGCGACCACCTGATTATGAGTCAGGTGCTCTAACCAGCTGAGCTAAGAGCCCAACTTTTATTTCTAAAAGTTTTCGTGTGCAAAAATAGACAAATTGTGTTATTTTGCAAGCGAATAAACGAAAAACTCATGACAGACAAGATTAAGAACATTATATTTGATTTCGGCGGCGTGGTGTTTCAAATCGACGAACAGAGAACCATTGACGCGTTTGCACGCTTGTTCCAATGCTCTGGGAAACAGGTCTTGGAATATTTGTTTGCCAACGATTTGTTTGTTTCGTTCGAATGTGGAAAAATTCCAGCAGATGAATTTATCGCACATTTGCAGTCGTTGGCACCACAGCCCGTTACGAAGGAACAGATTCTTTCTGCTTGGAACGCCATTTTGATTGGCTATCCGAAGGAACATATTCCATTGCTACTTGCGTTGAAGAAAAAATATAGAACATTCTTGTTGAGCAATACGAATGAAATTCACACCCATGAATTTATAAAAATCGCAAAACAACAGCAGTTACCAATTTCATCAAACCATGATTTGTTCGAACAAGTGTGGTATTCTAACGAAGTTAAGATGCGGAAACCCGACCCTAAAATCTTTGAATACGCACTCGCACAAGCAAATCTTCGTCCCGAGGAAACGATGTTTCTTGATGATTTACAACAAAATGTTGACGCAGCGTTATCGGTTGGTATTCAGGCACAACGCATCACTCCCGAACGGGGCATATTGCAAATCTTCTCGGAGTTCGTGAAACAATAATCAATGTTCTCGTGCGGTTATTAAAAAAAAGATTGTACCTTTCGCAAGAAATAAAATGAGACTATGGATTTCAATTCAACAATAGCAATAATTGGAGGCGGCAACATAGGAATGTCTATTGCCGAAGGATTGGTTAATGCTCAGAAATACAAGCCAGAACAGATAATAATCACTCGTAAGAAATCAGATTTGCCCAAGGATTTGCACGAAGGCGGGTTTACTTTTCAGGAAGACAACGCCGACGCGGTTTCCAAGGCACGCATTGTCGTACTTTCGGTTGTCCCACACGTATATGAACCGATTCTGGAAGGAATGAAACACGCCTTCACCGAACAACATACGTTGATAACCGTGGTGACCGGCGTAGAAATTGCCCGTTTTCAGGAAGCAATTCAAAAAGATATTTGCATAGCCCGTGTGATGCCGAATACGGCGATAAAAATCCGTCAGTCAATGACGTGTATTGCGACCAACAAGCCAAAGTCAAAAGAGTTTGCCGAAGTCACAGAATTATTCAATATGTTGGGCGAAACGTTGTATATCGACGAAGAACTGATGCTCTCCGCCACAGCGCTTGGCTCATGCGGCATCGCATATTTTCTGCGCGCGATTCGTGCGGCTTCGCAAGGTGGCACGCAAATCGGCTTCCACGCCGATGAGGCACAACTGATTGCGGCACAAACAGCAAAAGGCGCAGCGGAATTGTTGTTGCAACTACATACCCATCCCGAAGATGAAATTGACAAGGTTACAACGCCTCGCGGAATCACCATTGCAGGACTTAACGAAATGGAACACAATGGCTTAAGTTCCGCTTTTATAAAAGGAATAGTTAAATCGTATGATAAAGCAATAAATAAAGAAGAATAGTTATGAGAAACGTGTTGAAAACCATTGGATTAGCTTTGTTGATAGGATTTTGCTCCTGTTCAAATAAGCATACGGCTGTGTCATTGGAAAAATTTGCCGACACAGCAAATTATTTCGCTGAAAAAATCGCTGATTTTGAGTCGAAACAAGATATGAGTGATATCGACTTGTATATGCAGATGGAAGATTCGATTACTGCTGTTAAAAAAGTGGCCGATGAAGTTTTGGCGAATCTGTTTGCACAAGAAAAAGACACAATGTTTTTACCATTTGAACAGACAAAAAACTTTGAACGTATTGAAATTCAAAAGGTTTGGGTGGTTGGAATGAAATTCGACAAAGTGATGTTGGACGCTCGTGTGAAAGCAGTTGACAATAGCAGCTTTATGGGTCCGCACGCTGGTTTGGTGATTAAGGATAAAAGCTCAAAATCGTTGGAAGTTGGCGGTGGCATACAAGGCCCAACCGACGAAAAACTGGACGCTGGACAGATTTATACGTTCTCAGGCCAAATCGAACATTTGCACCTATTGTCGGATTTTAAATCGATTTTATTCGACGAGGATATAAAGAAGTGGTAAGATTTCGCTTACTAAGTATTACTTTTAAAATTCTAAAAACCATCACTATTTTGTGGTGGTTTTTATTTTTTTGAAATAATTTGTCGTGGAAAATCCGTCAACAAAATCTATGGTTTTCACTTTGCCACCGTTAGCAAGCACTTCTTTTGCGCCCACAATATTTTCTATGGCATAGTCGCTGCCTTTTACCAAAACATCGGGAAGAAGGGTGGAAATTAGATTCAATGGCGTGTCTTCGCTGAATGGAATCACTAAATCAATGTACTCAAAACTTGCTATTGTTAACGCTCTGGATTCCAATTCTTTAATAGGACGGTCGGCACCTTTCAACTTTTTGATGGATTCGTCGGTGTTGAGCCCAAGAATTAGTCTTGTTCCAAGTTCCCGCGCCTGTGCCAAATAATATACATGTCCTTTGTGGATAATATCGAAACAGCCATTTGTGAACACAATCGTTTCGCCTGCTTGCTTCCACGAGGCAACGATTTTTGCAGCTTCTTCGAGCGTTACAATTTTATGCAATATTGTTTCCAGTTGATTCATCGCTTTGTTTTTTACGGAATACAAAATATACAGATGCCAATCCAAGTATAATTTCCACAATCAATTGCGATTCATGGCTTATGGTCGCATAAAGCAAACCAACGGTGTTGAAGTCAAATCCATAAATTGTAAGTGCAAGAGCCACAATATAATGGTAAGCACCGATACCTCCCTGCACAGGAATTGACATTCCTATGCTGCCCACAATCAATAGAAATAGGCCGTCAATAATCGTCATATTTGCTGTTTGCGGAATTGCGAAACACACAGCCCATGTCATAAGCCAGTAACAGAGCCACAGTAAAAACGTATATACAATGAATAACCCACGTTTTTTGAGTTTGCGTACCGATGAAAATCCATCAATTACCCCTTTGATGAACGACAGGATTTTTTCGGAAAGACGGTTCCCTTTTCGTAGGTAATACACAAATACACAAAAAATTACGATTGAAATAACACTAACAGTAATTATCCAAAGGAGATTAAATTCCGAGAATCGGGAAAATGTGGGTGTTATGATTTTGTCGAGAATAAATGTACCGAAGAAATCAATTTTAATAAAAAATGTGACAACGGCAAGAATGAGCATCATCAACACATCGAACATTCGTTCCACTATCACGGTGCCGATTAGTTTGTCGAATGGCAGTTTTTCAGTTTTTGTTAATGCACCGCATCTGGTAATTTCGCCAATACGTGGCAGAGCCATATTGGCAAAGTAGCCGAACATTTCAGCCCAAAACACATTTCCAAACCGTGGTGTATGGTCGCACGTGGATTCTATCAGCAACGACCAACGGGCCGCACGGAATACATAGCCGCCCATCGCCAAAATGAGCGCAACCGCAACATACCAATAGTTTGCGTGCGTAATGTCGTTCCACATAGCGGCAAGGTCAACATCTTTAAAAACAAAAATCAGCAATCCCACACCAATAAGTGCAAAAACAATGTAAGAGATTGTTTTTGAGAGGGAACGGTTCATGTGTTATACCAGTTTATTTGTGGCAGTGTCGGGGAAAATCACAGTAGGCGTGAATGATTTCGCCTCTTCGAAATCCATTGTGGCATAAGAAATTACAATGGCAATATCACCAACAGAAAATTTATGTGCAGCGGGACCGTTCAAACATACGATGCCGCTATCGCGTTCACCTTTAATTACGTATGTTTCAATGCGTTCGCCCGAATTAAGGTTGAGCACCTGAACCTTTTCGTTAGGAATAATATTAGCAGCTTCCATCAAAGCTTCGTCCAACGTAATGCTACCAATGTAGTCAATGTTGGCTTCAGTGACCGTAATACGGTGAATCTTTGATTTCATTACTTCTATCATCATTTCTTTACTGTTTTAAGGTAATATTGTCAATTAAACGGACATCGCCCACGTTGACCGTGATGCATCCCACAATCCAAGTTGCTTCGTTCCATGAATTTACAGGTTGCATAGTATAGCCGTCCACAATCTCAAAATATTCCACATCAAGTAGCGGAACGCTGTTTACGGTGTTTATCACAAATGACTTTAACTCAGGAAGGGAATATTTGTTGGTCAATTCCGCCGCTTTGAACAATGTTTGTGAAATCTGCACAGCTTGCTTCCGTTGCTCCTCGTTGAGCCGTGTGTTGCGCGAGCTGAGCGCAAGTCCGTCTGCTTCGCGTACAATTGGACAGGGAATTATTTCTATGTTGATATTACGTTGGCGCACCATTTCACGTATTATGGCGATTTGTTGGAAATCCTTCATTCCAAAATACGCACGGTCGGGTTTCACAAGGTCGAACAGGCGGTGGACAACAATTCCAACGCCATTGAAATGGCCTGGTCGCGCAGCACCTTCCATAACCGCGCCAATCGCGCCAAAATCGTAAGATTCAGTTACGTTTTCCAAACCTTCGGGGTACATTGTCTCAACCGACGGAATAAACGCAATGTCAGCTCCAGTAGCCTCAAGCAAAGCAATATCGGCATCGACGGTGCGGGGATATGTTTTTAAATCGTTTGGATTATTGAACTGCGTTGGGTTCACAAACACGCTGACAGCAGTGCAATCATTGTCGGCAATGGACTTTTTCACCAACGAAATGTGTCCCTGGTGAAGAGCCCCCATAGTCGGGATAAAGCCCAAGGAACGCCCCTGCTTGCGGATTTGCTCCACAGCGCTGGAAATTTCTTCTCGTGAAGTACAAACAATCATTTTTCTATTCTAACGTTAGGCAAAAGTAACTAAAATTTTAATTCCTTTTCCGTTATTGCTCCTACATTCCCGTATAGTTGAACGGCGTGATTTGGCGGAGCTCCGCTTTCACAGCTTCACTCACGTTAAGGGTTTCAATAAAATTATGGATTGACGATTCATTGATGACATCGTTCGTGCGGGTAAGTTCCTTCAACGTTTCGTATGGTTTTGGATAACCCTCGCGACGAAGAATTGTCTGGATGGCTTCGGCAACCACAGCCCAGTTTGCTTCCAAATCGGCGTGAATAGCATTTTCGTTCACAAAGATTTTCCCCAATCCTTTTTTCAATGACGCAAGAGCAATCAACACGTGACCGTATGGGACACCAATATTGCGCAATACGGTGGAATCAGTCAAGTCGCGTTGCAAACGGGATATAGGAAGTTTTGCAGCCAAATGTTCGAATACGGCATTCGCAATTCCTAAATTACCTTCGGCATTTTCAAAGTCGATTGGATTCACTTTGTGCGGCATAGCCGACGAGCCAACTTCATTTTTTTGAATGCGCTGTTTGAAATAACCCATTGATATATATTGCCATACATCTTTGCACAAGTCCATCAAAATAGTGTTGATACGTTTCGAAGCGTCGAAAAGTGCCGCGAGGTTGTCGTAGTGTTCGATTTGGGTTGTTGGGAACGAACGGGTCAAACCAAGATGATTTTTCACAAAATCGTTGCCGAATGCTTGCCAGTCTTTGTTTGGATATGCAACATGGTGCGCATTGAAATTTCCAGTTGCACCACCAAACTTAGCCGAATACGGAACAGCCTTCAGCTGCGCCATCTGCGCATTCAAACGCGACACAAACACGTTGATTTCCTTTCCCAAACGGGTTGGTGACGCAGGCTGACCGTGGGTTTTTGCCAACATAGGAATATCTTTCCATTCATCAGCCATTTTTGTCAATGTGTCGATTATTTCTTGGAGCGTTGGAACTATCACATCGTTCATTGCCTCTTTCAACGAAAGCGGAACCGACGTGTTATTAATGTCCTGCGAGGTCAATCCAAAGTGGATGAACTCTTTATATTCCTGAAGTCCAAGTTTGTCGAACTTATCTTTTATGAAATACTCAACGGCTTTCACATCGTGGTTTGTAATCTTCTCTGTTTCTTTGATTTGTGTGGCATCAGCTTCGCTGAAGTTACGATACAAATCACGAAGTTTCTCAAAACAGGCAGAGTCAACATTTTTTAGTTGTGGAACTTCCTTGCACAATGCTATAAAGTACTCTATTTCAACGCGAACGCGGTAATTGATAAGTGCAAATTCAGAAAAATAATTGCCCAAAATCTCTGTTTTGTTTCTGTATCGCCCGTCAATTGGGGAGATAGCCGTAAGTGTGTCTAAATTCATATCTTTTTGTTTTGTGTTGCAAAAATACTAAAACACTACGATAATTGTTCTATGTATGAGAAAATTATACTTTTGTAACAATAAATCAGTTTTTGATACAATGTCGATAGTGGATGATTTCTTTCGGGCTATATCGTTGCAATTCCGTGCGGTACGTTTTATCATAGACAACCAAATGGTTTGGACGTTGTTTGTGCCGTTACTTTTATTCATAGTGTTGAATATTGTGGGATTTTATTCTATCGGGGAACTTGCCGCTTTGCTATCTGACCACGTACTGGGTTTGGAAGTGCCGTTACTTGCAATATTGCTTCGCATTTTGTTTTTCATACTCATAGGATTATGGGGCGGCTATGTGGTTGTAATCGTGATGAGTCCATTTTTGGCATACGTTTCCGAAAAAACAGAAAAAATCTTAAACCTCAACGATTATCCCTTTAATCTGTGTCAATTCTGCAAAGATGTGGTACGCGGAATTGCGTTGGCTGTCCGCAATTCGTTAATGGAAATTGTAGTTGGTATTGTGCTATTTTTGTGTACATTCATTCCAATTGCCGGACCATTCTTATCGCTCGGCATTGGCTCAATTTTGGTTTTTCTTGTATCGGCATATTTCTATGGATTTTCGTTTATGGACTACACAAACGAGCGTCGGAAATTCACTGTGCATCAAAGTGTTAACTGGGTAAAAAGCAGAAAAGGAACAGCGTGTGGACACGGCTGTGTATTTGCTCTCATGCTGTATATTCCGATTATTGGACCATTTTTGTCGGCTATTGTCGCAATTGTTTCCACAGTTGCCGCCACAATTGACGTGATTGAACGCGAAAGCGTGTTAGAAACTCTTACTTAGTCCCAACGTGCAAATTGAAATGTATTCACATTTGTCGATTTCGTGGCGAAACATATAGCCAGCTGTGAAATCAATGCCCTTGCGGAATCCCAACGTGCAGTTCGCACTGTATTTCACTGTTGATATGCGATAGTTTGCTCCTGCTTCCAAAGGATGGTAGGTTTCAACGGCAATCGACGGCTTGATGCGTTTGTACTTCGCATATCCCAATTTGATTTTATTTTTCTGCTTCCACTCGGGATAAATGTCTTCGGGATTTTTTATGTAGGAATTCTTTTCTATCGTCAACTTTGTTTGAACGCCAAGTCTAAAATCGCCCAATTTCCTTTTGTATCCAAGATTTGCGACAAATGTGTTTACAGGGAAATAGCCATTTTTCTTGTACTTGTCGGCAAACTCGTAGCTTACGCCCACATAGAGGGGTTTGGTGATAGCATATCGTGCGCCAACGCTCACGGCAGCTTGCTTGAGTGTTTTGCTGGCTTGCTGGAAACGGGTTTCCGTTTCAAAATCAAACGATATTTTTTTTGAAAGTTCGTACGAAACACCTATTCCTGTCCAAATCTGAAAAGATTTTGTTTGGGCGGAAACAAGAATTCCCGACAGACAAGCCAACACTATGAGCGTAAATCGTTTCATCTACGCATCGTGTACGTCCGACATGTTATTTTCGCTGTTGTCCTGCTCGTAGTAATAGATTTGAATCCAGGTAGAATCAGTCAAATAGTTGATGTCGCCAACTTCAAAACGATCAATTTTCAAACCAGTACGTTTTTCCAAATCAGCTTTCAGTTCATCGTAATGCTCTGGTTTTACCAATGCGATGTTGTCGTATTTAATACGTTTGCGCGATTCGTGCTTAATCATCCAAACTCTTTCAAGAATGAACGCAACAGTAAGAATTGCAAAGTTTGTAAACAACAACTCCGCATAACTTACCTTCTTGTTAGACAACGCATTGATAACCGAAACACCAATTACAAGGAACAAATACGTCATTTCCTTGATTGGCATCAATTCCGTACGGTAACGGATAATTCCGAATATTGCAAACAAACCAAGCGCAAAACCGACTTGAATTTTTACATTTCCCAACAAGAAACACAACAAGAACACGATTGTGGAAATCAAAATGTAAGTAAACAAGAAATCACGACGTCGTGTTGCTGGATAGTACAAACAACGGCTGATTACATACACTATCAGAAAGTTGAATGCGAAACGGACTAATAATTCCCAAAATGATGGCACATCAATAAGTGCGATTCCAAAAAGTTCTTCCATATCTATTATTTTTTGTACTTTAATTTTTCTATATATCTGATTTTTTTCTTGAATCTATTTTTCTTTATGTTTTTATAAACCACAGCGGTTCCAATTGCATATTTGCTCATTCCTCGCTGGAAAATTCTGTTTTTCAGCAATGAGCTTTTCATAAATGAAACAGCACTGCATTTGTCGCGCTTCAATTCTATAATGCAAATATGTCCAAAATCGGCTTTTTCGCCTGTCACACAATTGGTTACCATCAAATCTGTGTCAACTGTGCAACGTTCGCCGTGAACCAAGTCAACCAATGTGATGCGTGAATATTCCACCAATGTTTTGGGGAACAATTCTTCGCCAGAGAATGGACAATTTTTCGTGATAAAATTGTTCGCCTCCATCAGTGGGCTTGAGAATGGAAACGCAATACGTTTCTTTTTTGTTCTCCGCTTGTTGTTCTTGAATTTTATTTCAAGATATTCCGCTCCAGTTGAAAGATACGTTCTATGGCGGACTTTGTAGCGGTTCAGTTTCCCGTTTTGGTGTGCAATGTACATTTTGTCGTCGGCGGTGTCGAAATACGTTGTTCGGTATTTTTGGTACGGTGTGCCGTTGATGTGCAGCACCGCATAATTTGGTGCGATTTCCGCCAACACATCCGGCAGTTGCGTCCGACTGAACACATATTTCGTGTCGGTGCGGTTCTGCAACTTCACAGAATCCATTTCGTCCAACGAAATTGGACGCATTGCGTCAATTATTATTTCTACCGCATCAGCCATTAGTCAGCGTAATACGTGTATTCGTACACTTTCTTTTTAATTTGTTTTCCTGCAGCGTCGTAATATACTTTTGCGGTACGTTTTCCAGCTTCGTTGTATTCATACACTGCTTTTTCCTTGAGTTTTCCCGAAGGGGAATATTCATATTCGGCAGTCTCTTTTTTGCCTTTGTATTCGTACACATAGTATTTTTTCAAATCGCCGTATTCATCGTATTCATAGCGTTTCACAACACGTCCCCGGTCGTCACGCTCTTCCTTTGAATCAAGAATTTTCTTTCCCTTTGAATCAACTTCATAAACAGTTCTGGTCTTTACTTCGCCTGTTTGTGCTGAAACAGCGGCACTGATACACAGACCAGTGGCAAGACATAAAAATGTGTGTGTAATTTTCATAGTTGTGTTTATTTAAAATTTTTAATTGTTATTTCTGGAATGACAACAGTTGACGAGTTGTCGGTTATTTCAAAATGTTTGTAGCTTGCGGTTTGCGGGTCGGCGGGAATTTTACTTTCCTCGCTCAGCGCATATACCCGATATTTTCCTGGAATTAATTTCGAAATGGTGAACTTTCCATTCGCATCGGTCCGATATCGTTCAAGTATTTCATCACTGTTTTCAAACTGAAGATACACTGAAGTTTCCTGCGAAGGAATGCTGTCCTCAATCGAAGTGAGCGTTCCTACCGTGGCACAAATATATTCTTTCACATTGCCGATTGCCACACCATTGCCATCATCATAGTCCATGTGTCTGTAAATGGTGAATTTATCAGCTTTTGCTTCATCTTTTTTGCTATCAAGCGAAACAGACTGGGAAAACGTCAATCGTGGATATTTTGCATTTGAGAGCGTGTCGTCGGAATATACAAACACGGTATAATCACCCTTGGTGAGATTGCTGAACTGATAGATACCATTGTGGCTTGTACGCGTTTTGTCGTCGGCGAGTCCTGAGTTTCCATAGGAAATATATACGTCGCAATCAGTTGCTGGATAGGGTGATCCCGAATTTTCCTGTAGCGAGTTACGATTCTGAACCATCACAACGCCCTCTATTGAAGCAAGTCCGCCCTTACCCTCGTCAGGCGTGCACGAAAGAAGCAATCCCAACGCAAAAACGAACAACGAAATCTTTATTGTTTGCATAAACATAAAATTTATCAGTTGCCAAAGATACTAATAAATTCAAAACAAACAACAAGGGCAATGCCAGAGTTTCAAAAAAGCGAAGTTAAACGGAATTTATCTTCAATTCTTTCTTCAGCGAAAAAACAAAAACGCTTCCCCATCAAAGTGGGAAAGCGTTTTCAAAAATTTTTATTTGGGAACGTTTTAGATTATCTTTTCCAATGTAGAAACATTTTCTTTGATAATCTCGTCCGGCAATTCGTAGTTGGTCAAATCGCCTGCAAGATATTGGTCGTAAGCCGTCATGTCAATCAATCCGTGGCCAGAAAGGTTGAACAAGATAGTTTTCTTAACACCTTCTTCCTTGCATTTGTTTGCTTCGCGGATGGTAGCCGCAATCGCGTGTGCTGATTCCGGAGCAGGAATGATTCCTTCTGTTTGTGCGAACAACGATGCAGCTTGGAATGATTCCAGTTGTGGAATGTCAACGCCTTTCATCATACCGTCCTTAATCAACTGGCTCACAATTGTTCCCGCACCGTGGTAACGAAGACCGCCGGCGTGAATGTGCGCAGGAGCAAAGTTGTGTCCCAATGTGAACATTGGCAACATTGGCGTGTAACCTGCCTCATCGCCAAAATCATATTGGAAAACACCTCGTGTCAGTTTCGGACACGATGCTGGTTCTGCGGCAAGGAACACCGTTTTTTTGCCGTCAACCAAGTTGTGACGCATAAATGGGAACGACAGTCCGCCAAAGTTTGAACCACCGCCGAAACAAGCAATAACCATATCGGGATATTCACCGGCCATAGCCATTTGTTTCTCTGCTTCAAGACCGATTACAGTTTGGTGCAACGTAACGTGGTTCAACACGCTACCAAGCACATATTTGCAGTTTGGCACTTGCATAGCCAACTCCACTGCTTCGGAAATAGCGGTTCCAAGACTACCTTGATAATTAGGATTTTCGGTAATGATTTTCCGACCTGCTTTTGTACTCATACTTGGTGACGCAATTACTTGTGCTCCAAATGTTTGCATAATAGAACGGCGGTATGGTTTTTGGTTGTAGCTTACTTTTACCATAAATACGGCCAATTCCAATCCAAATGCTTTTGCCGCATACGAAAGAGCGGCACCCCATTGTCCCGCACCAGTTTCGGTGGTAATATTTGTCACACCTTCCTGTTTGCAGTAGTATGCTTGAGCCAAGGCGGAGTTCAATTTGTGGGAACCCACAGGGCTCACACTTTCATTTTTGAAATAGATGTGAGCAGGCGTGTCGAGTGCTTTTTCCAATCCGTAAGCACGAACCAACGGCGTTGAACGGTACGATTTGTACAGGTCGCGAACTTGTTCAGGAATATCAAACCAAGCGTCGGTTTGATTCAATTCTTGTTCGGAACACGCACGGTTGAACAAGCCCGACATTTCATCAACCGTGATAGGCTTTTTTGTCTGCGGATTCAGCATTGGAAGAGGTTTCGTCTTCATATCCGCAACTATGTTATACCATTGTGTAGGTATTTCATTTTCTGGAAGAATAAATCTTTTTTGTTTTTCCATTGTATGTAAATTTTAATGTTTCAAAATAATTCTACAAAAAAACCGCAAGTCTCTTGGAGGCTTGCGGTTATATGAGCTTTGATAGCATATAAACGTTAGACCCTCCTCACATTAGGAGCGCCACCACCAACGGTTATAAGAAATCAAATTTTTCATTTTCAATAATTATGTCACAAACATACAAAATTATTGGAAACCACATAGTAAAATTTGAAAAAATTAGAGGAACAGCACAACTCCAATCTCTTAATTCGTATCCTCTAAATCTTCTTCTTCCATCTCCAATTCCCGTTGCTGGATATACCATAACCGGGACAAAATAATGGCAAAAAACGGGAACAAAACAATTCTGTACCGCACCAAAGCGCCAAAGTTCGCAATTGTCAAGCCGATGAAGAAACCGAATGCGACCACAAATATTGCGATACTGAGCAAAAATTCATCTTTTGCAAAAGCCTTGAAAAATGAAAGCCGCAGTTTAAACAGCGAAAGAATTGTAATCAGCAAGACAACAAAGTTTTCGAGTCCCGACAAAATCATAAACGGCGACCGTGCCTCCCATATAAAAGGTCGGAACAATCCTGCGAGTAAAGCCTGTGGCATTTTCTTGAGCATTCCGGGCACCGTCGCGTCAAATGCTCCAATGTCGAAACTGTTCGTGCCATAATAGTCACGTTTCAAGTCATCCTGAATAATCACCGCTTGCTCCATCATAGAGCCCACGGTGGCATATTTTCCTTCGGCAATATCGGAAATGTTGTCCATAAAAATCGCAAAAATCCCAACAATCACAAGCGCCATAAACGGAAAGAAAATAACCTGCACAAACCTATTATTAAACAAGCGAAGGTAATGCAATCCTATCCACGCAATACTTGTGGCAAACACAGTATAGAACGTATATGGACGAATTGAGGTAAGAATATACGCCCAGAACAAATACACGATGACAAACTTGAAAATTTTCTTTTTTCGGAAGAAAATCATCCAACACGCCGTATAAATCGAGAAAATCCCGACCATGCACCACACGTCTTTCAACAAGCCAGAGCCCCAAAACAGCACCGAAGGGATGTAGAGCAAAGACACTGCAATCATTGTCGCATTTTCGGGGTACATTTTTACCAACATTCTATAAAATCTCCAAATTGGTATAAACAGAATGACATCCATCGCGATGGTTGTGCCCAAATACGTGCCGCACCCAAGTATGTAGAACGGCACAGTAAATCGACATACCGCCCACGAGTTCACATCCTTGAAATACGTTGGCCAACCTGTTCGCCAATCAAAAAGTGAGAGCAGTTCCTGCGTCCGTTCGCCCAAAAGCAACCTTACAAACGCGCCAAAATTCTTTTCCGCCATCCGCACAATGGAGCGTGTTCCCGTAAAATAATATTGCGTATCGCCGCCATCATAGTAAAAAATATACACGCAGGCAAAACAAATTCCAAAGAAAATTTTGAGTAACAAGGCGCGGGTGAGATGCGAATAATACGTAAACCTATCAATATTATCCTCCTGAATCTTATGCACAACAAGGAAGACAATAAAAATAAGGGCTATCGAAACGATTACATCAAGACTCGAAAATAACTCGCGCATAAACCGATTTTAAACCAGTTTCAAAGATAGGCTTTTGGGATGGAAAAATTTCTAAAAACGACAAATTTTATTGATTATCGGTGACAACCCACTCCGAGTACGACGTAGGAGTCTCGTAAAGCCGAACACTGTACAGCTGGACATTTGCAGGCAATTTCAGCAATAATTGTTCAGCGATATAGGCCGTAAGATTTTCGCACGTTGGTTGAAACGGAACCTCCACAAACTTTCCATCTTCCTGAAATTGTTTCAGGCAATCAAAATTTCCATCGGCGGAAACAATCAACGCATGGTCGAACTTGTCAACGACAGAATCTTTGATAACTTGCTTCAAATCGCTGAAATCAAGCACCATACCACATTTCGGAGAACGTGTGTCGGTACATGGTTCGCCAATCAACGTGACCAATAATTTATATGTATGTCCGTGAATGTTCCTACATTTTCCATCGTAATGCGGAAGATTGTGCGCGGCATCAAACACGAACTCTTTTGTAATTCTAATTTTTGCCATTTTTCATAAAAATGTAGAGACGCGATTAATCGCATCTCTACAAACATAAATATCTATTTATTCTACAAACGAAATCCAACCGAATGGGTCGGCAATGTCGCCATATTGAATGCCGACAAGTGTGTTGTACAAGTCAACGCAGTTTTTGCCAGGATGAACTTGGTCGCCGAACGTGTAGGTTTTGTTTTCGTCAGGGTCATATACTGCCGAAATAGGCGAAATAACTGCTGCCGTTCCGCATTCTGCCGCTTCGTCGCATTCAGCAAGTTCCGTCAATGGGATTTGACGTTTTTCCACTGTCAAACCTTTTTTCTCAGCCAATGCCTGCAAACTCATATTGGTGATTGAAGGCAAAATGGAAGTTGATTTTGGCGTAATGTATTTGTCGCCCTTAATTGCGAAGAAGTTTGCAGGACCGCATTCGTCAATGTATTTTTTCTCTTTCGGATCCAAATACAAAGCAGCACCGTAGCCCATTTCGTGCGACTTAATCGACATATTCAACGCAGCGGCGTAGTTTCCACCAACTTTCACAGTACCTGTTCCAAGTGGAGCCGCACGGTCGGAACCACGTTCAACAATCACTTTGATAGGTTTGAAACCGCCTTTGTAGTAAGGACCAACAGGACTACAGAACAAAATCAACAACACTTCTGTAGAAGCGCTGATGCCAAGACGCGGACTCATACCAATCATCAACGGACGGATGTACAACGACGCGCCCGTGCCGTATGGTGGCACGAAGTCGGCATTTTCTTTAACCAACGTGAACAACATTTCTTTGAAAAGTTCCGCTGGAACTTCAGGCATACCAACGCGTGCAGCCGAGCGGTTCAATCGTTTTGAATTTTCTTCCCAACGGAACACGCGGATTTTTCCGTCTTTGCCGCGGTACGCCTTCAAACCTTCGAAACATTCCTGACCGTAGTGAAGACAGGTAGCAGCCATGTGCATATTGATGTTTTCGCTTTCGGTAACTTCCATTTTCCCCCATTTGCCTTCGCTGTAAAGGCATCGAGTATTTGATTTCGTTTTCAAGTACCCAAATGGTAAATTAGCCCAATCAATCATATTATTACATTTAAATTATATTATTAAACTTAGTTATTTGTTCCTGTAACCATTGTATGTGTTTTACTTTTCCCGGATTACGATGACTGCGGGAATAGTTCGTGTAATATTTATGTTCCTGCAAGAACTGGATTTGTCCGAGATTCCATTCATACTCGTTCTTTTTCACCAATTTTTGTTCGAGCAGTTCCTTGTATAAATCGCGTGACACACAAACATAATCATTTCTTCCGAGGTAATCCAAATCGGCATCGCAAATTATTTGTTCGAGCAGCGTTTGTGGTTCAACCGACATCATTGTGCACGAAATCAAATCGCAGATTTTTTTGATTTGTTCCTCGCTGTAGCCTTCATTTGGAAGCATTTCGCGGGCGATTTCAATGCCTGCATATTCATGTTTGTTGTACGTCCGCATAAATCCAGCATCGTGGAACAACGCCGCTGTTTTCAATATGTACATATCCTCGTCGCTCACACCTTCCGCCTGACCAATAACCTCAACCTGCACAACCACATCAATTGTATGTTTCAGATTGTGGTAGAAATACGTTTTGGGCAAATGTTCTTCGAGGAGCGTATAAACATCTTCCTGCAAACCTTCGAAGCGCAACAATGCCAATTTTGCTGAAAATACTTGGTTTGGAATCGCCTTGAACGGATGTTCCGAAAATACAGCCTTGAAACCATTCACAAAGTACATATCGGCTTTCTCCTCCTTGCCTTGAACCTGAATTTTTCCCCGATATTCGCAGTCGAAAAACTCACGTACCATTATAAATGTACTTTCCGAAACATTTACCCGCCCTACTTCGCCCGATGCTTCCATTCTGCTGGCAATGTTCACGCTGTCGCCCCAAATATCGTAGGCATATTTTTGTCCATCGACAACACCAGCAATAACTGGACCCGTGTGGATTCCAATACGAATTCCCCACGATTCGGAACCTTCGGGAATATCTTTTTGCATTTCCTTCAAACGATACTGCATTTCCAACGCAGCCGCCACAACTTCAATTGGGTTCGTTGTGTTCTTTTTGGGAATACCGCCAGCGCACATATACGAATCGCCGACTGTTTTTATTTTTTCCACATTATATTTCTCAACTATCTTATCGAATTCCGAGAAATATTTTTCCAATTCCTGAATCAACGATTCCGCGGAAACCCGTTTCGCTATTTTCGTAAATCCCTTGAAATCAGAGAAAAGTACAGTTGCCACATCAAAATTCATTGAACGCATCCGTTCCGTTGGAATAATTTCGCTACGATTCGTGTTTGCACCGCTTTCCGTATGTGAATCGGTTGCATCGGATTGTTCCGCAACAGCTGCTTTTTGTGCAGTTTTAGCCACAATTTTCCGAGCCTTCCGCTTTGTTTGTTCCGAAAATTGCCATACACCAATAATCGCCAACACAAGTCCATAGAACGCGAACGCCCATCCCGACAACAGCGGATTTGCCTGAACCCTGAACTCATACACCGATTCTTTAGAAACGGCGTTGCCTAAATGCTTCGCACGCACATGGAACGCGTATTTCCCGGCAGGTAGATTGGCATATTCCACCTGATTATTCGGCGTTGTGTGCGACCACATTTTTTCATAGCCCTCCAAATAATAGGAATATTGAATATCATTGTGGTTTTCGTATTCAACGGCAACAAAGTCAAACATCAGCGATTTGAAATTATATGGTAACGTTAATTCGCCCGAAGTCACCGTCATCAGCGAATCGCCATTGACAAGCACTTGTGAAAGACGGACATTTCCCAGCGTTTTCTTTACCGAAAGTCGATTAAAATCCATTCTTACCAAACCTTCGTTTCCGCCGAGCCAAACCACTGAATTTTCATCGGGATACATTACAGAAATGTGGCTGCCACGGATTTTTGTGAACGGTGCGGTTATAAGCGTGTAACGCTCTAAATTATTGGTGTTCCACGCTACTGCAATTTGATTTTCGTACCGTCCTTTGGTATGGAGTGCCATCCACAGATTTTTTTCGTTATCTTCCTGTATTGGTGATACATACACAGCTCCGTTGTCCTTTGGGAGAGAAATTTTTCCATCACGGTAGAAGAAATTGTTTTCGCAATCGCAACGGAACAACCCCTGCGCAGTGGAGAACAAACATCCCAACGAAGTTTCATACACATCAATTCTTCCCGCATTTCTAGGCAAACCCTGCCATTCGCACGGAATAATTTCGAACGACACCACCGAATCTCCTTTCGATTTTATATGTGTTTGCCAAACACCATCGGATTTTGTACCAAAGAAGGCAAAATATTTCTGAAAATCATCGCACGCAATCGAAGTAATTTCAATATCAGGAATTTTTGCCTGAAGCCGAATTCTCATCGTTGGACGCTCAACCCAAACCACAACCGATTCGTTGGAAACCGTCACCAGACAATTTTTGTCGGAAACAAACGCATTCTTTATTGCGTCGGTACAAATTGTTTCGTTCGTTGTAAGATTTATCAATCCTTGTTCAGTGGCGGCGAACAATTTTCCGCTGAACAGCAGCAACGCATTGCAACGCGAACGTAAAAGCGCGACACATTTGCCGTTTTCAACCCTATACACGCCACAGTCGGTGCCAACATACAATGAACCTTTGTATTTCGTTGCACACAACACACTTCCCTGCAATCCGTTATACCTATTAAAATATGTAATGGCAGGATTCATTTCCACGCGCACCAAATTGGAAAATGACGACACCCATACATTATTATTTTTATCGACGAAAACCGATTGGATTTTATTATCGGGAAAACCATTCTGAAGATTAAGCGAAAACAAAATTTTTCCGTCCATGTCCAAGCAGAACAAGCCGTGCGACTTGGTTCCAACGCAAATTGTGTTGTTCGTTAGTTTGTCGAAACACGAAAAATCACCATTTTTCAAATATGCGTCAATTTCCGTGATAAACGGCACGGTGCTTCTCTCTGGCGTGATTTTCACCAAACCATTGGTTGTCTCAAACAATGTAAATTCATCGGTATGCAATGCATCGAGCACAGTAATTTGTTGTGACACAATGGAATTTAGGTTTTCGGAATATTCATACAGCGAACGTTGTGTCGCAACATACAATTTATTTCTGTCGAGCAACAAACGGTTCACCGCACCATCAACATCAATTTTTTGCGGAATACTGTCACGAATCACGTACAACTGCTGTTGTGCCACAAAAAACACCGAGCCGTCGAACGCCGCAATATCAGACACTGAGCCGAACAAAGTCGTTGAATCTCGTGTAATTGACTGAATGGAACGTTGATTGAACTCATCGGTGCGCATTTCGCCGATAAAATTCATAGCACCGACGAAAATTTTTCCCGAAGCGTCACGGCAAATTTTCGGCATGCCATGCGTAGGATACAATTTCCAATTCGCGCCATCGAATACAACTACTCCTGCATCGTTTTCAAAATACAACACATTTTCGGCATCCTGCGTAATGTTTCCCCACGGTCCCGAATAGCCTATAAAATACGGCGAAATCCGCTCGTAATAAGGCATTCCCAGTTCCGTCGTCTGGGCCGAAACCGACATTCCTATCAAAAGGAACAACAAAAAATATAGTCGTTTAATAGAAACCAAGAATATTTTTTATTAATTTTAACACGCTTTTTCAAACGTTCGTTCGAAAAAGCATTCAAAGTTATCAAAATATTAAAATTATGGAACATTTACAGAAAACTATTTTAGTTGCATGGGATTTTACCAACGTGGCAGAGTATGCAATGCAGCATGCAATCCGCTTCGCGAAAACTATTGGTAGCACTACCGTTACCTTACTACACATTGTTGACGACGAAAAAGAAATTGACAATGCCATGTCGCAACTTAAAATTGTTGCTGACGATGCACAGAAAAAATATCAGTTCAAATTGGAATACTTGGCTGTGAAAGGTGACATTTTCACCACAATCACGGAATACGCCAACAAACTTTCGTGCCCATTTGTGTTTATGGGAACACACGGAATAAAGGGTTTGCAAAAAATCACTGGAAGTTGGGCGCTTAAAGTGATTGAAGGTTCCAACTGTCCGTTCATTGTTGTTCAGCGTCCTCCACGCGACGAACACTTTGAAGATATTGTTTGCACTGTGGAATACAAAAAAGAAGACAAACAAAAAGTTGGTTGGGCGGTTTACCTCAACAAATTCTTCAAGTCAAAAATCTATCTGTACGTTCAAAAGAGTAGCGACTCGAACTTGAAACGCCAGATTTATTCAAATTTGGTGCATGTAAAATCAATTCTCGACCAGAACAAGATTGAATACACCGAAGTGGAAGGCGCAGGAAAAGATGATTTCGCAGAAGAAGTTATTGAATACGCAAATTCAATCAACGCAAATGCGATTTTGGTTTCCACCTACAAGGAATTGGACTGGGCTGACTATATGTTCGGCGCAAATGAGCAGAAAATCATCGGAAACAAATATGGCATTTCCGCCATCACCGTACTTCCGAACGCTGGAAAATTAAAAGGTTTTAACTAAAATTAAATTCATACAATATATAAAAGGAGATGCGTCGGTTTGTGCGCATCTCTTTTTATTACAAGCACAACCAAATGAAAAAAACGATTTCGCTTTTTTGTTTTGTACTCGTGGCAGTGTTGGGATTTTCCCAAACCGACACCACATTTGTGGAAGGACGCTACAGAATTTCGTTCACCGACAAGAAAAATTCGCCATACTCAATCGACCGTCCGCAGGAATTTTTGAGCCAACGGGCAATTGACCGACGGACACAATTCAACATTCCCATAACCGAACAGGATATCCCCGTGAATCCGCAGTATTTGTCGGTTGTGTCGGATTTCGGCGCAGTGCTCTGCAACTCATCAAAATGGTTTAACTCCGCAATTTTTTTCATTGAAACAGCATTGTCGTACAACGAAATAGCCAAACTTTCGTTTGTTGACAAAGTGGAATACGTTGCGCCAGCAATTGTGTACAAGAAAGACGAACGGAAGTTGGTGCAACAAGACACAATTACCAGCACACCATTACAAATAGTAGAAACCAGTAATAAATCCGACGAACTAAAAGCAACGGTAAACGATTTGGTAAATCTCTATGGCCGTTCCTGTATGCAAAACGTGCAATTAGGCACATTTATGTCGCACATAGAAGGGCACATGGGACAGAACCAGCTAATAGCAGTGATTGACGCTGGATTTCTCCACGTTGATTCCGCCGCTGTGTTCCAACATCTGTGGAACGACAACAGAATTCTGTTTGCCCGCGATGTTACTGGCACAGAAAAATTTTTCGACACCACCAGCATATTCCAAACGGGCGGCCACGGTATGATGGTGCTTTCACTCATAGGAGGATTTTATCCACAGAAGCTTGTGGGAACCGCGCCTATGGCTAATTTCATTCTTATCCGCAGTGAAGAGGAGGAAACCGAATACATTGTTGAGGAAGACAACTGGGTTACCGCCGCCGAACTTGCCGACAGCGCTGGCGCCAACATTATTTCCACCTCATTGGGCTACAGCAATTTCGACGATAAAAAACAAAGCCACACATACGCGCAAATGGACGGAAACACCGCTCGGATTACCATTGGCGCCGATATTGCCTCGGCTAAAGGGATGCTCCTTGTAAATAGTGCGGGAAATTCAGGCGACGAGCCGTGGAAATACATCACCTCTCCCGCCGATGCCGACAGCGTGCTGACTGTGGGCGCCTGTAAATACAATGGCAAAAAAACAAAATTCAGTTCGTTCGGTCCTACTTCCGACGGCAGAATAAAACCCGACGTGATGGCTCTTGGATTGTTTCCTACCATTGTGGTTGCCAACGGAGAAATTAAAAACGCAAGTGGAGGAACATCATTCTCCTGTCCGCTTGTTGCCGGCTGCTGCGCCACACTGTGGGAAGAATTTCCCGACTCGTCGGCACAAGCCATAAAACGGCTGATGATGCGGAGCGGCGACCGATACGACAAACCCAACAATAAATACGGACACGGAACTCCCAATGTCACCAAAGCCCGTTGCTACTGCTACGGAAAAGTGTTGTACGATTTCTTGGCAACCAAATACACCCTTTCCGACTACGACACATTTTTTAATCAAGTATGGGAAAATGGAAAAAGTATATTCCTCTCCGAAAAATATGTATTCGAAGTGAACACAGGCATGGGCGAAAATTCCTCGTTTATTGTGAAAGACAATGATTTCAGCAACATTGATCTACCCGAAATATCAGAAAAAGGCGGAAAACTCGTGTTCTACGTATCGTATAAGAAAACGTTCGCAATTAAAATTCAACCCAAGAAATAATGACACTCTTCGATATTATTTTACTTTCCATTGGACTTGCAATGGACTGCTTTGCGGTTTCCACCGCGCTTGGCTGTAGCCACCGCAGCATTGCCACAATTTGGAAAGTACCCGTGTTGTTTGGATTGTTCCAAGGATTGATGCCGCTTATTGGATTTTCGTTGCTCATTTCGTTCGCCGAATACCTCAACGCAGTGATTCATTGGATTGCACTTGCCATATTAACGTGTATTGGCGGCAAAATGATTTACGAAGACATTCACCCAAAAGACGAAGAGGAAACTGAACCCCAACAACTTACGTGGAAACGTATAATTCTGCTCGCCATTGCCACCAGCATTGACGCACTTATGACAGGCAGTTTGTTTGTAATTTACCCCGAAAAGATTGTTCTTGCTGTATTGGTAATTGCTTTGGGCAGTTTTCTTTTTTCCTGCCTTGGTTTTTCACTCGGCATATTCTTCGGCAAAAAAGCCAACTTAAAATCCGGCATTCTCGGCGGCATTATCCTGATTGGCGTGGGAGTGAAAATTGTTGTGGAACATTATCTGTAAAACTAATTCACCGCCGCCTTTATCGTAAAATCCTCATTGATGAGATCCCTCACTTCGTTCGGGATGACGTTCATAGTAAAGAGAAAAGATGAGGGAAGAAGAAATTTTGCAAAGCAAAATTTTTTCTTCCCTCACTTTCATTGTCCCCCTAACCTCGTCATTCCGACCGTAGCGATAGCGAAGGGAGGAATCTGTTTGTTGTAACCAATATATTATCTCAACTCTTCCGTTACTCTTTTTTCAATGTATATTCTTCGTCACCAATAAACAGATTCACCAAACCCACTCCTCTTACAAGTTTTATTGTTCCGATTTCATTAGATTTTTTTGAAGAAGAAAGAATAAGTGTGTCAGATAATTGTGCTGTTCCGCAATCATAAAATGCATAATATGTCCTTCCATCAGAAGAATCATACACTTTGCTGGAAATACTCCAATATTTGTTCTCTGTATAATCTGAAGTTATCTGTAAAGTAATATTATTTGGGGAAGAATACATGTTATACGATAAATCACTCTCACACACGCATTTACAATTCCAAGGTATTCTTTTGTTACCTTCCCGTACATTCATATCCATAACCTCAAACGTAATATTTTTTCCTTTTGTATTTTCAAAACGAACGACATCGCCTTTTTCATAAGGGGTATATTCTTTATATTTTTCAGGAAATGACTCACAGCGCTCAGAACAAGCATAAAATAAATTTATGCTTATAATTAAGAAGAAAAGTTTTTTCATATTATTAAGATTTAAAATTAATACCCGTCTCTATATATGTTCCCAAAAGTACAAAAGACTATACAACTACCGGAAAAATTTATCTCAACTACTTCACCCTCTCAACTCCCTTATACGTAAAGAACTCGCCAGATTCTATCATTTCGTTGATTTTGTCAATATTGATAGAAACGCCTCCTTCATGTTTATACAAAACAGTATCATAATGAAGACTATAGATTTCCGCATACGGATCTCGATCTATCACACGGGACGTTAATGTGTCCCGAATATCTTTCCCTTTCGTTGCTTTCCAAATCTCTTTATATTCGCTGACAGTAATGTCTGTAAAACAACCACGTATATCTTTAGGGGAACAACCCTCTATGGAACTAATATAATAATCTCCCGAACATTTTTCCCCACACAAACCAAATGAAAAAGCATAACTTGAATCCGGATAACCAGTAACTCTATTCTTTTTGTCAGAATATGCCACCGCCACGTAGTTTGCATAATTTTCATTTTTATACTTGAAAACTACATCTGCACCACCATCTTCACCGAATTTTTTCTTGCACGAAACTACTGCAGACACAATAATCGCAACCAATACATAAATACATGTTTTTTTCATAGCCCTATTGTTTTATAAATGATTTTACTTCACCCTCTCAACTCCCTCATACGTAAAGAACTCGCCTGATTCTATTGAAGCATTTAGTGCATCAATGTCTATTTTCCCGTCTTTCTTGAAGGCATTTTCATCTAGAATAAAATATTTTTCAGTTAAATAATTAGTGGAGATTATTCTATTTTTCAATGTCTCTTCCGAAATTATGCCTTTGTCACTCATGTCTTTATATTCTTCATAGGTAATATCGGTGTATGCTTCTTCTGCAAAATAATCACAAGTTGCGTAATAATAACCATTAGTCAATTCTTTCAAATCCACCTTATATTCTGGTGAATGATAATATTTTACTTTCTCGTTGACTTTATCATACGTTACCGTAACGTATTTCCCATAGTCGTATTTTCCATCAAATTTTACCACAACGGAATAAGGAAGAATATCCGATTCAGGATCTCCACCAGGACAGGCTTCTTCCCAAGGTTCCATTTCTGGCTTTTCATCTTTTTTGTCGCAAGATGTTGCTAAAAAACTGAAACACATCGATGCACATAGCATAAAAAAAATTTTTGTTTTCATAACTATTTATTTTAAAATGATTTTTCTTGTTATTGTTTCATTATTAATTTTACAAACTATAAAATACTCAGCAGGAGTCAAATTTGAGAGACTAACCGTTTTTAAATATTTATTCGCTTTTTGAGATTCATTATTTGAAATAGTAAGAACTTTCTCTGCAAATAAATTTACAACGTAAATATCAACAATGCTATTGTTTTGCAAGTTATATGATATATTAATTTCATTATTCGTTGGATTAGGATAAACCTCTATATTATAATCTTGAATCTCATTGACTTGTGTATGAGAGAGGTTGTTAAAAGATTTTAACTCACCTTTACAGTCTCCGCAATCGGAAACATTTGAAATTCTTGCATTTACCATATCTCCTGTTATTGTTACGCCTGGATTAAAAACGATAGTAGAACCCGATGTGAAAACAGCATCTTTATCAATATTCACCGTACCACTACTTTGTATAGTTTGTTTTGCCTGAATATTCAAATAATCGCTATTGCTATTTACAATGGTATTGGTTGCAGTAACCGTGTTTGGTGGTTGTTTATAAGCCATAAAGGTACTAGCTTGATTGTTCCAAACTTTTGCATTATATTCTGTTGTAGTCGTTCCCATAGGCGTTCCAGAATAGGTGACGTTAGGATTTGACCAGTATAAGAGTCTTGGACACGTACTACATCCATTAGCGTATGCCATAATAGTTCTCCATGTTTTTGATGGATTTATGTATCCATGCCCGTAGGCAAATGGTGTTGTGTTAGAATCGACATATGTATCGTGTCTACATCCAAGTAAATGACCTATTTCATGACCAAAAGAATAATTTGTTGTCGCACATGTAGAATATGCACTAACTAAACAAAAAGCGTCTGAACTTGAAGTTCCTATTCCATATGCAATGCCACAAAGTGAAGTATAGTATGATAGTAACACGCAAATGTCTGCTGAATATTTTTCCCGTAAATTATGAACTTCATCCATATATCCATCATTGGTGTTCCTAAATCTCTGTAAATCTGTGGTATACGAGCCAGATTCAGTATATGACGTTTTACCTAAATATGCTAATTCTATACGATAATTAATTAGACTATTTACAAAGGATTGATTTGTTAATGAAACAGCCGTATTAACCGTATTTATGATATTACTCACAGAAGATTCGGCGCTGGAAGTATATAAGACCAGAACCCTAATTTTACAATCATAGTCACTATATGATTTTAACTCAACATCTTCTCCTGTAATATTATCGTCTATTTCTAAAGCGCTTTCTTCTAAATTCTCCATATTTTCGTTTTCAATTATCTCATTTTCGTTACAAATTTCGTGTAACATAGAATAATCAACAGTAATTAAAATATACCTGTTTTTTTTATACGTTTCAATGGAATATACATTAGTGGGCGTTTCAATAACCCCTTGAATATCACTATCTAGGACAGATATCATTACGTGAGTGTCGCCATTCGAAGCAACAAAGAAAAAATTATTTACGCCTCTTGCATCAATAGTGTCTTTTTTCACTAAAAAATGTTCTTTGCCTATTGTAATAGAATACTCGTTTTTTTCTAATATTTGTGTTAAATCAATTTTAATGAAATCTACACTTTTATAAGAATTATTTTTTGATAGTATTTGTTGAACTTCCTTTTGATTTCCGTCTGGTATTGTCATAATAAATTCAGTTGCATATAGTGCATTATATATGACAAGAAAGAATAATATAAACTTTAATCGCAACATAATAATATCTTTTTATTTTTCTTGTTTTAATTCCTCAATCTGTTTCTGCAAATCTATAATATACAACGTCAACTCTTCAATTTTTTGAAGAAGAAGATTATCCATTTCGCCAACTTTATAGCCGTTTTCTTTGAATTCCTTTGCCGAAGGCACATCGGGTAGGTGTTTGTTTTCGGTAACGAATGCTTCCACCTCTGAAAGTGGTTTTAGGTTATAGTTTGCTTCAAATACAAAATCTGAGGAAGGAACATCTGCCATAACTTTGAGTTCTTCACAAAGAATGCCACTGTTTACAGCAAGCTTGTAGGTATTGCTTGTGTTTGCGCCATTTACGGCTAATTTGTTTGTTGCAATTAATCCTGCACATTGTATGTCACCATCCGTTATTAATTTCCCACTTGAATTAAGTTCGAATTGTATTTCCGTATGTCCATCTGAAGCTATGTTTTTAAACAAAAATTGCCCCTGTCCGATGTTCGAAACTGACGTAGGAGCAGGAACACCTTTACTAATTACTACGTTTGTAGGTGTTATTGACACATAATTTTCTGGATATTCCGTACCATAGGACTTTCTTACGAAAATTTCGTTGTTTTTAATCTGAACATACGGATTTCCGTTACTTGTAGGGCGTATTTGTGTTATGCCATACCGATAAATTGTGTCAGAAGTTGTTGAACTTCCAGCCCATTGCTGTGCATGTGCCACTAAGGCACTCATTCCTAAAAATGCTACAAATAAAAGTTTTTTCATCTTATTAAGATTTAAAATTAATACCCGTCTATATATATGTTCAAAAAAAGTACAAAAGACTGCACGACAATGTTGTTTTTTTGAAAAATATAATCAAGCAAAAATATATGATTTACTTTCCTTTGTCAAGAAAAAATAGACGAACATTTTTGGTTTCCCATAGGGACCAAAATTCATATAAAAAATATCACCGCCTGCACCCCCTAACTCCTACCTATCACACAATCCCTTCCTTCAGCAAATCGTGGAGGTGAATCATTCCCAAATACGTATCGCCATCGGTTACAACAAGTTGGGTGATGCTATTTTTTTCCATTTTCTCGAATGCTTTGATAGCCAATTCGTGGCGGCTGATGGTTTTGGGATTTTTGGTCATAATATCCGAAGCCTTTGCCTCGCTGATGTTCGTGTTTTTTTCGAGCATACGGCGAAGGTCGCCATCGGTGATGATACCAATGAGTTGGTTGTTGGCATCAACCACAGCGGTTGCTCCCAGTCGTTTCGACGAAATTTCAATAATAACTTCGGAAATAGACTGGTTTGCAGAAACCTTCGGCGCATTTTCTTCTATAAAAATGTCGTCAACGCGCATATACATACGTTTTCCCAACGCTCCGCCCGGATGGTATTTCGCAAAATCCTGCGGCGAAAACTTCCGTTGTTCCAGCAGGCACATGGCAAGCGTGTCGCCCATCACGAGCTGCGCCGTGGTGCTGTTGGTGGGTGCAAGGTTGTTGATGTCGGCTTCGTGGTCAACGTGGGCATAGAGCACATAGTCGGCATGCTCCGCCAAATACGATGTGCGCTCCGAAACCATGGCAATCAGTTTGTTGCCGCCCCGCTTCAAAAGCGGAATCAGCACTTTTATTTCGGGTGTGTTGCCACTTTTCGAAATACACATCACAATGTCGTCTTTCTGAATCATTCCCAAGTCGCCGTGAATGGCTTCGGCGGCGTGCATAAACAGCGCAGGCGTGCCTGTTGAGTTCATTGTTGCCACAATTTTCGTAGCAATGAGCGCACTTTTTCCGATACCCGTAATGATTAAACGACCCTTCGTTTCAAGAATTTTTTTCACAACCATCGGAAAATTTTCATCAAGAAATTCCGATAATTTATTGATTGACTGCGCTTCCTCACGTATGATGCGCTTTGCGCCGTCCAAAATTGTGCTATTCTCGTCCACGTTTTTAATATTTTTTTTGTAATTATAAATTTTATTACTAATTTCACTATGCAAATTTATCCAATATTCTTGTTTGTTGGTTGCAAATAAATAGATATTATTTCGGACTGAAAAGAACTATACTATGTCACAGATTGACGAAAACGAATTAGTAAAGTGTTTAAAGGAAAAATTTGGCTTTGATTCCTTTAAAGGAAACCAAAAAGAAGTGATTGAATGCCTGATGGAAGGCAACGACACGTTTGTGCTGATGCCAACGGGAGGCGGAAAATCGTTGTGCTACCAATTACCGGCAATTATGCTGGAAGGCACGGCCATTGTGATTTCGCCGTTGATAGCGTTGATGAAAAATCAAGTTGACGCTATGCGCGGATTCAGCACCGACAACCGCATCGCGCACTTTTTGAACTCGTCGCTGAGCCGCTCCGAAGTCACTCAGGTAAAGGACGATGTGCGACAGGGAATCACAAAACTGCTGTACGTTGCGCCTGAATCGCTCACAAAAGAAGACAGCATAGAGTTTTTCCGTACCATAAAGATTTCGTTTTTCGCAATCGACGAAGCCCATTGTATTTCGGAATGGGGACATGATTTCCGCCCGGAGTACCGCCGCATCCGACCGATTGTGGAGGCTATCGGACGCGCGCCGATTATTGCGCTCACTGCAACGGCAACGCCAAAAGTTCAACACGATATTCAGAAAAACCTTGGTATGCTCGACGCGAAAGTGTTCAAATCGTCGTTCCGACGCAAAAATCTGTACTACGAAATCCGTCCGCAAGTTGATGCGACCAAACAAATTATAAAGTTTATCCGTGAAAATCCTGGCAAGTCGGGCATCATTTACTGCTTGAGCCGCAAGAAAGTCGAAGAACTTGCCAACACACTGATTGTCAATGGAATAAAAGCACTTCCATACCACGCTGGTTTGGATGCGCACACCCGCTCGAAAAATCAGGATATGTTCCTGATGGAGGAAGTTGACGTGATTGTGGCGACAATTGCGTTCGGTATGGGAATCGACAAACCCGATGTGCGGTTTGTTATACATTATAATATACCGAAATCGCTCGAAGGCTATTATCAGGAAACGGGACGCGCGGGACGCGACGGCGGAGAAGGCAGATGTATCGCATTCTACAGCTATAAGGATATTCTTCGTCTTGAAAAATTTATGGAAGGAAAGCCTGTGGCCGAACAGGAAATTGGAAAACAATTGCTGCTCGAAACATCGTCGTATGCGGAGTCAAGCATGTGCCGCGTGCGCGTGTTGCTTAATTATTTTGGCGAAACAATGGACGAGGACTGCGGCAACTGCGACAACTGTCTGCATCCGAAGCCACAAGTTGAGGCCAAGGACGATGTGCTGAAAGTTCTGAAAACAATCAAAGCGGTGAAGGAACGATTCAAGCAAGGTCATGTGGTTGAGATACTTATGGGAACAAATTCTTCGGAAATCAAAACCTACAAACACAACGACTTGGCTGAATTCGGCATAGGAAAAGACCACGATGCGAAATATTGGAACGCAATCATCCGCCAACTGCTGATGAACCGCCTTCTCGACAAGGAAATCGAAAACTACGGCTTGCTGAAAATCACGCCTGCGGGAAATGAATTTTTGAAAAAACCATATTCGTTTATGATAACCGAAGACCACGACTACGAACAGTCGGAGGCGGAACAGGAAGCTCCGCAGTCGGGAGAAGCGCTCGATTCCACACTGGTGGCTATGTTGATGGACTTGCGGAAAAGCGTGGCTAAGAAAAACAGCGTACCGCCATACGTGGTGTTCCAAGAAATTTCAATAAACGAAATGGCTATCCAATATCCTATCACTTTGCAGGAATTGCAGAACATTTCGGGCGTGGGCGAAGGCAAGGCTAAAAAATACGGCCAGCCATTCATTGAACTGATTGCAAAATACGTTGAGGAAAACGAGATTGAACGTCCACAGGATATGGTTGTGAAATCGGTTGGAAGCAAGTCGAGCAAGAAAATCCAAATCATTCAAAACATCGACAAAAAACTTCCGCTCGACATTACCGCTGACGCTCTCGGCCTCGAACTGACCGATTTGCTAATAGAAATTGAAAGCATTGTGAATTCGGGAATGTCGCTCGTGGATTCCAACGGAAAGTCAAAAATAGATTATTATATCAACGAAGTGCTTGAAGAAGAAGCGGTGGAAGAATTATATGATTATTTTTGCAACGAAGAATCTGAGTCTATCCAAGCCGCCCTCGACGAATGGGTTGCCGACGGCACATACACGGAAGATGAAGTTCGGTTAGTGAGAATTAAATTTTTGAGTGAAAAAGCAAATTAAAGAAGTATGAAAATAGCTGTTGACTTTGATGGGACTTTGGTTGAACACAAATACCCCGAAATAGGAACAAAAAAACTGTTTGCGTTCGAAACATTGCGTGAGCTGCAAAAACGCGGCGACCAACTTATATTGTGGACATATCGCTACGGTGCTTTGCTTGACGAGGCTGTGGAATTCTGCCGTAAAAATGGCGTGGAATTTTATGCGGTGAACAAAAATTATCCCGAAGAAGAATACGACGAAAGTCAAATGAGCCGAAAAATTGACGCCGACGTGTATATTGACGACAGAAATGTGGAATTTGCCGGCGAAATCGATTGGTCGGAAATATGCAAGAAATTACAGGTTGGCACTATGGGCGAATCGAATTATAATGAATACGGGAAGCCTAAAAAATCGTTCTTAGGAAATCTTTTTGGAAAAAAGTGAGAACCATACGGATTTGTATGTGGAAGTTGTGCTGCCATTAGCCGTTCCACTCTACACGTACCGAGTTCCAAATTCGTTGCACTCATCTGTTAAGATTGGTTGTAGGGTTGTTGTGCAAGTTGGAATGCGGAAAATGTACACTGCCATCGTGTATGCCATCCATACCACCAAATCCGAAACTTCGGTGACAATAAAAGATGTGGAATCGGTTATCGACGAAAATCCTGTGGTGACAGCGTTCCAGTTGCAAATATGGGACTGGATTTCAGACTATTATATGTGTACCCGAGGCGAAGTGATGAAAGCAGCACTGCCGTCGGGAATGAAATTGGAAAGCGAAACGGTTCTTTCGGTAAATCCCGTTTTCGATTGTATGACCCTGACCGAAACCGACCGATATGCATTCACGTTGATAGAAAAAAACGAAGGTGTAACGGTTTCGGAATTGGCAAAAATGATGGGGAAAAAATCAGTCACCAACCAAGTGCAAAAGCTCGTTTCGGTGAATGCCGTAGTGGCTGGCGAAACCATTTCGAACCAATACAAACCCAAACTGAAAACCTACATCACGCTAACAAAACCTTGTTCGGACTCTGCCTTTGTTGACCTCTCGTTTTCAATGCTGTCGAAAGCGGCAAAACAGCAAGAAGCATTCCTTAATCTACTGAATCTGTTTGTATTACATAAACACGAAGAAAATTTTGCTGTTGAAAAATCTGAGTTTCTCAAACAAACAAGCCCGCAAGTATTAACAGAATTACAAAAAAAAGGTATCATTGCTTTCGAGGAACGTGTTGTGTCACGATTCGCACAAAGTATTGCAACAAAAGGACTTGCAACGCTCAGCGATATGCAGCAAAAAGCATTGAACGAGATTCAAAAATCTTTTGAAACTATGCAATTCTGTCTGCTTCACGGCGTTACATCGAGTGGAAAAACCGAAGTATATATACATTTGATACAACAGGCAATTTCCGAAGGAAAACAAGTGTTGTACCTTTTGCCTGAAATTGCCCTTACTTCGCAGATTATCAATAGATTGCGGAATGTGTTCGGCGACAAGGTTGGCGTGTATCATTCCCGTTTTTCCGACAACGAACGAATAGAAGTTTGGAACAATTTATTAGAACATTCCGAAAAATCGTATCAAATAATTTTGGGCGTACGTTCATCTATTTTCTTGCCTTTCAATAAATTAAGTTTAATTATCGTTGACGAGGAGCACGAAACATCGTTTAAACAATACGACCCAGCTCCCCGCTACAACGCCCGCGACGTGGCGTATATTCTTGCGGTGAAGTCGGGTGCAAAACTATTGCTCGGCACGGCAACGCCAAGTTTGGAAACATATTATAATGTATTGACCAAAAAAGTTGCGTTAGTGGAACTTACAGCGCGTCACACCACGGCTCCGTTGCCCGAAATTCATATAATTGATTTGCAAAAAGAACGCAAGCAAAAACGGATGCACGACGATGTGTTCAGCAAAACAATGCTGGAGCGCATCACGGAGAATTTGGCGGCTGGAAAACAAGTGATTTTGTTCCAAAACCGACGGGGCTATTCGCCCTATTTGGAATGTCCCGACTGCGGACACGTGCCGCAATGCGTGAATTGCGATGTGAGCCTTACCTACCATAAATTCTCGAATACACTGATGTGCCATCATTGTGGTTACGCGATACCTTACACCGTGGAGTGTCCTGAATGTCATAAAAAAAATATGCGTTTAGTGGGATTCGGCACGGAAAAAATTGAGGATACACTGAAAGAAGTGTTCCCAAAATCAAAAATAGCCCGAATGGATTTGGACACCACTCGTGGCAAAAATGCGTATGCCGAACTGATTGATGCATTCGAAAATCACGAAATTGATATTTTAGTTGGCACTCAAATGATTACCAAAGGACTTGATTTTGAGAACGTTGGAATGGTTGGAATCCTTGGGGCGGATTCATTGTTACGTTTCCCTGATTTCCGTTCATACGAACGGGCGTTTCATCTTATGGTGCAAGTGGCGGGACGCGCAGGCCGAAGCGAATCGCAGGGGCACGTGTATATTCAAACCTACCAACCAACGCATCCAATTCTTAAATTTGTACAGGAAAACGACTATCATTCCCTGCTCGACAGCCAAATGCTTGAACGGCGCAATTTCTGGTATCCACCGTTTACCCGTCTGATTAAAGTCACGGTGAAAAACCGCGATGTGGAAAAAGTGAAAACCGCCGCACGGATTTTAGCAACCGACTTCCGAAAAATCAACAACATTTTGGTTCTTGGACCGGAATTTCCGCCAATCCCACGAATCCAAACACTCTACGCACAAGATATTTTGCTAAAAGTGCCTCGAAATCTGAACTTTACAACGATTCGTAATGCTGTCCGACAGGCAATGAACGCAATTGTGACTTTGGAGGAATATAAAACAACTTCTTTTTCTATAAACGTTGATCCGTATTAATATGCTATGAAACAATATCTTACAACATATTTTCGTTACTTGTTTTTCTGGCTGCTATTCTTTGAATTCAGCAGACTATTTTTCTTGATATATAATTATGCATTTACGGTCTCGTTGCCGTTTTTTGTCATTCTACAAACGTTCGTGTCTGGTTTCCAACACGATATATCAATGGTTGGCTATGCTGCCATTCTCGCCGCATTGATTATGATTATTTCAATTTTTATTCAGAACAAACAACGAGTGCGGAACATTTTCACCGCATCCACTCTCATCCTGTTGATTCCATTTTCAATTTTGACAGTTTCCGATGCAGAATTGTACCGAAATTGGGGCTATCGCACAGAATGCTCTGTATTACAATATCTTACAACTCCCAAAGAAGCTCTTGCATCGCTGCCATTGTGGCACACGTTGCTATTGTGGATTGCAATGGCGATAATTGTTTGCGGATTTTATTTTTTGTATAAAAAATGGATTGCTGAACGAATCTCCAAATTGCCATCTGTATCATATTGGAACACAATAACTTGGATTGCATTAATGGCATTATGCATCATTCCAATCCGTGGCGGTCTTGGGGTGGCAACGCTCCGTTCGGGTTCTGTGTATTTTTCGTCGCAGCCGTTTGCCAACCATGCGGCAATCAACGACCACTGGAATTTCATTTATTCGTTTGTATATAGCAAGAAAGAAGTTGCCGATGTGTTTATGGAGCAATCGGAATGCGATTCCATTTGCAATGCAATGCTGCAATCGTCAAAACGGCGGCCTATTCAATTAATTACTGGAAGCCGTCCCAACGTGTTGCTGTTCATATTGGAAAGTTTCACAGCACCTCAAATTGGCTGTTTGGGCGGCGAAGTTGGCATCACCCCAAATCTTGATTCAATTGCGAAAACGGGCGTATTGTTCTCGAATTGCTACGGAAGCGGCACAAAGAGCGAAATGGGCATTGCATCGGTGCTGAGCGGTTATCCCGCACAACCAACCACTGCTATAATTAAATATACCGAAAAATCTGAAAAATTGCCATATGTAAGCCGTGTTTTTGATTCGCTTGGCTACCATCTGTCGCTGTACCACGGAGGCGACATCCGTTTTGGCAATATGAATTCGTATTTCCGAAACGGCGGCTTTGAAAAATGTATTACAATTGACGACTTCGACCAAAAAGACGGCAACGCCAAATGGGGAGCATACGACCACGTGGTGTTCAACCGCCTGCTTAACGACCTACGCACAGAGCAGCAGCCGTTCTTTTCGGTATGCTACACGCTCAGCAGCCACGAACCGTTTGATGTGCCAATTCAAAGCAAATGGTACGCGTCAAACTATTATTCAAAATTCCTTAACTCGTTGTATTACAGCGATAAATGCATAGGCGATTTTATGCGTGCGGCGAAACACGAAGCATGGTGGGAAAACACTATTGTGATTTTTATTTCCGACCATGGTTCGCGGATTACAAAAACAGCAGAGATTGTTTCCACTGTTGATAAATTTCATATTCCAATGATTTGGTGCGGCGGAGCGATAAAAACCGATACGGTGATTGCTGATTTGGTATCACAGTGCGACTTACCGATGATGCTTTGCAACCAATTGAATATCAATTCAGAACAGTTTACTTTCAGTAAAGATATTTTGCGTGGCGACAATTCGTTTGCATCGTACGCGTTTAACAATGGATTTGGATATTTACGTGGGAACCAGTTTTTTTCGTGGGACAACGACAATGCAAGCATAATTGACCGCACAGAATCGCTTGACGACACAACTGTGGCACAAGGTAAAGCGTTTCTACAAAAAGTCACCACAGATTTTTGCAATAAATAACGAACAAGATTCTTGTTGTTCACACGAATAAATGTATCTTTGACAATCATTTTAAAATGAAGTATGAAAAGAATAACTTGTGTTTTGTTGGTGTTGGTTTGGTTTACCTCGTGTACCGACAAATTTTTAGATAAAGAGCCTACAAATTATGCATCGCAGGAAATGCTTATGTCAACTGCGCAAGGTGTAACTTCCGCACTAATAGGATGTTACAACGATTTTCAAAGCTACACCTATTATGGTCGAAATTTCGTGCTGATTGGCGATGTGTATGCCGACAATGCAAAACTCTCGGCACAAAACACGGGTAATTTTTCATCGTTCTACAACTATGCTGTAACTGCCGACGATGCTGATTTAAAGGATTTTTGGTCAACGGCGTACCGCATCATCAAAAATGCCGACAATATTATTGCCGCTTGCAAAGATTCCTCTCGCAAAGATTTGAACAATGCTATTTATGGTGAAGCGCTGGCTGTCAGAAGTTTAGCATATTTCGACTTGGTTCGCATATTTGGAAACAGATATTCTTTCGACAATGCGGGTATTCCCGTGGCAAGCGACACTGTTCCATATCCAGAAAGAACAAAAGTCAACACTATTTACAAGATGATTATCAGCGATTTAACAAAAGCTGAATCACTCTTGGAACAAGCCGAAGTAACTCCGTTCCGCTTCAATAAGTATAGCGTGCAAGCCTTATTGGTGCTGGTTTACAAGACAAACAACCAGTTCACCAATGCCATTGCTAAAGCAGAAGAACTCATTGCAAGCGGACAATATTCGTTGCTCACCGCCGACAATTATATAGAAAGTTGGTCGAAAGAATCTTCATCGGAAAGCATTTTCTCCATTGCAATGTCGTCAACAGATAACGCAGGAACCAACAGTATCGGACACATGCTCTCGCCCGACGGCTACGGTGGCTTGATTCCGAGCGACGATTTGTTGAAACTATTTTCCGACAACGACATCCGCACGCAATTCTTCAATGTCCGCTCCGAAACCTTCTTCAACAAATACCCTGGACGTGACGGATTAGGCGTTGACAATGTGCCAGTTATCCGCCTTTCGGAAATTTATTTCATATTGGCGGAATGCTACATTCTTACAGGAAATGCCGATAAAACCATCGAAATTTTGGAAACACTGACCAAACGTGTTGACCCAACCGCATCACTCACATTTTCGTCAACAGAAGAATTAATTCAAAAAATTCACGAAGAATATCGAAAAGAATTCGCGTTTGAAGGAAAACGATTCTTCCAAATCAAACGTTGGATATGGGACAATCCTGTTATTCTTGGCTACGCATTCAAATGTCCAATTGAAAGAACAGACTGTAATTCAACAATTTGCGAAGTCGAAAATCCAAGTTATATGTTCGCATTCCCAATTCCAACAGCTGAATTGAATGCTAATTCGAATCTAAAACAAAATCAAGGATACTAATGAAAAAAATTGTTATATATCTGTTTTGTGTAATTTGCTTGTTTTCATGCAAAAAGAACGAATATCTGAACGCATCAATTGACGAGCCAACGGTTGAATTCGCATCAACAGCACTCAACGAAACCATTCCATTCGTTACCGGCTCCGAATATACCATTGCCGTGCCAATTCATATTTTCGGTGGCAATTCAACTGCATCACTTTCAGTGAAAGCCGAGACAAAAATGTCGTCCGACGCATATTTGGTGGCGAATTCAGTGCAACTAAACGGGAAAAGTTTGGATACAATTTTTGTAAAAATTAACACCCAAAAATTAGAAAAAGGAACTGACTACAATCTCAAATTAACAATTTCATCATCGAATGTAACAGTTTCTAAAAATTATGAATCCTGCACTGTAACGTTCTCACAACAAGCATTTATGGACTTTTTCACAGGCACGTATTCCTGCTACGAGTCGTCAACCGGCGCAACCTACAACGTGGAATTTGTGAAACAGAACAATACCACTATTAAAAATATGAATTTCTATGATTTCCCGTTGGCTGGTCAATACGTTCCGTATGTGTTCACGCAAGACGAATCTATGCAGGTGGAAATTCCGGAAAATACAGAATGGACTGATAATCTGGGAAATAAGTACCTCGTTTCGGGCACAGGCACCTACGAACTGAATGGAAATTTTGCTGTTGATTTCACAATGAAAGATGCGGCAACCGAGGAAATGTATATGACCGGTAAACATACGTTCCGAAAAAAATAACACCTAATCTGATTTGCGATGGACACCATTTCAAAGGAACAACGAAGTCGCACAATGAGCCACATTCGGAGCAACAACACCAAGCCCGAAATGCTTGTCCGCCGTTTCCTATACGCCAATGGATTCCGTTATCGTGTGAATGTGAAAACATTACCAGGAACGCCCGACATTGTTTTGAAGAAATTCCATTTGGTTATATTTATTCATGGATGTTTTTGGCATAGCCACGAATGTCAAAACGGACGGATGCCAAAAACCAATGTGGAGTTTTGGCTACAAAAACTTACACGCAACAAGGAACGCGATGCGGAAGTCCGTGAAAAATTGCGCTGTATGGGTTGGAAAACGTTGATAGTGTGGGAATGTCAGCTCAAACCTGCCGTTCGGCAACAAACCTTACAGGAAATTGCATATATTCTCAACTCTGTTGAACTGAAACAGCTCCACACAAAATATAAGATTCCTGAAGAAACTATCCGTATTGCGGCAGAAGAAGCACCGCGATATGGGAAATAATGCGTAATGCACAATGCATTAAATCAGAACAATCTTAGCATAATAGTTTTCTTCAAATCAATTTTTGCTTTCGCTCAAAAAAAGTATTTTTAACATAGTTTTAAGACAAACAAGATAAGAACTGCGCTCTTCGTTTAAATGCGATAGAAATGTTCTTCTTGGCAAAATCATTTAATCCGACAAATGTTGTTTTTTGTTTGAGTTGCGATAACGAGTAGTTTAATAATAATTTTGCAAAACATTCATCGGCAAATGAATTTGAAACAACATTCACATTAGTGAAATCAAATATTGTTTTATCATTTTCATCAATAATCGGAATCAATTTTTCACGAACTTCCTTTCCCAACTGACGGGTTCCAAGATTTTCATTTATGTCTTTGAAATAGAATATCGTCGTTTTCATAATTACCACAAATTTTCCAAATCGTTATCGTCTAAAAAGGCTTCATTAAATTCTGTTGCAATATCTGTTCTATCATCTACTATTTCATTGGGATTTAAATCCTTGTCTGAATGTATTTCAAGGTAAATTACAGTTCCCTTCCAGCATTCAGATTCCTCTACAGAAAGATTTTTGCCGTCGAAATTCAAGCAATAATTCATAGAATGAATCCTCAGATTAAAACCAGCTTGTTCAATCAATTTCATTGTGGAATAAAGTCCGAATCCCATACCATTCCCATCGGTTACTTTATCAAGAAGGCATTGCTTTAAGGCCTGTTCGTCAGATATTGATGCGTATATCCTATTTTTTCGCAGAGAATTTGCTATGCCAATTCCATCATCGGCTACCAATATTCGGATTTTTTTTTGGCTGGCATCATAGTCTGTAACCGCTGTCCCGCATAATTTTTCTGAATGAATTAATACATTGTCCAATATTTCATAGAAACAATAACTTAATGCCTGAAGGACTCCGATTTCAATATCTGGTTGCATTGTCAATACTTTTACGATACGTGTAAAAACATCATAGATGTTTTTATTGTCAAATACCGCAATTTGTGTTGAGGCATTTTTTTCACCGAAATAGATATGTAAAAGTTTTCCTAGGTCCATATTCATATAAATGTTCGTAAAAGTAAAAAGTTTTTCTTAATAAAGAAGATTTTTTATTCGTTGGTGGTAAAAAATCAGCACCTAAGTTTGTCTTTTCGAGCGAAGCAAGAAATCCCCCCGCATATAACAAGTTAATCAGTATAGGCAATAACATAATTCATAAAAATTCTATCATTGTTATGTGTTGATTTTGATATCTATGTATCTTTGCGCACACAATGAGAATCTATCATTCCATAGAAGAATTTTCAGCTCAAAATCCGATTGTCACAATTGGAATGTTTGACGGCGTACACGCAGGGCACCGCGCTATTCTTCGCCAAATGAACGACTTACAACGTGAATGTGGAGGAGAAACTGTCCTGCTTACATTTTGGCCACACCCTCGAATGTATTTTGGGAAAACCGACGGTTTTAGCCTACTGACAACAATTGAAGAAAAAATGGAACTGCTTGAACAAGCAGGACTTGACGCATGTGTGATTCTCCCCTTTTCGTCGGATTTTGCGAATCTGAGTCCGGAAAAATACATCACAGAAATTTTGCACAAAGGACTTGGCGCAAAAAAAGTTGTGATTGGCTATGACCACAGATACGGAAAAAATGGTGCGGGCACGTTTGAATTAATGCAGGATTTTGGGACAAAACTCGGCTTTGGAGTAGAACAAATCTCTGCATATTCGGTTGATTTAACGGCAGTTAGCTCAACAAAAATCCGAAATTGTCTGACGCAAGGCGAGATTGAAACCGCAAACAGTTATTTGTCGTACGAATATTTTTTGAACGGTTCCGTTGTCGCAGGACATCAATTCGGACGCACAATAGGTTTTCCAACCGCAAATGTGCAGACAAACACCGAATATAAGGTAATTCCAGCTAACGGCGTGTATGCCGCATTTGCGGAAGTTGAAAACCAGTGCTACAAAGCGGTTGTCAATATAGGAACAAACCCAACCGTCCGTCAGGCAGGGAATCGCACGATAGAGGCTCATCTTGTTGATTTTCAAGGTGATTTGTACGATAATCAAATTTGCATACGATTTGTGTCACGCATCCGCGACGAACGGCAATTCGCAACCATCCAAGATTTACAAAACGCAATCGCCATTGATGTGGAAACAGCAAAAGGAATTTTGGCATAACTCCCTATCTTCTACATCATCAAATACATTTTTTTGTAACTTTACCTCAAATTATCTGTCTTACTCGTATATGAAAAAGTTTACGATTGTAATACTAACTCTTGCGATTTTCTCAATTGAGACTATTGCGCAGAAATCGGCGATTTATTTCACCGAAAACAAGCGCCAATGGCAAGAAAACGTATTGTTTCGTAGCCAGCTCTATGGCGGATATGTGTTTTTGGAAAAAAGCGGACTGACATACTATTTCAAAGATGCGGAAAGTTTGCAACACCGCCACGCCGCCGAAGCTCCGACCAAAGAATTTTTAGACAGTAGCCGAACGTATTTTCTGGAAACGGGAAAACAACTTCCATTTGTGCACCATCACCCCGACAGCGTGAAAGCGCACGCCTACCAGGTCCGTTTTTCAGGAATGAATTCCCGCGTGAAAATTTATGGATTTAATCAAAACGCATATTCCGAAAACTACATAAGAGGCTCGAATCCCAAAAATTGGGCTACTGATGTGCGAAGTTACAACGATGTGATGTACAATGATTTATATAAAAACATAGACCTACATCTATATGGAAATGCAACCGATTTGAAATACGATTTTATTGTCCGTCCAGGCGGAAATCCACAAAAAATTAGGTTGGACTATAGCCATATCCCCTCAATGAAAGTTCAGTCCGACGGCACGTTGGTTATTCAAACGTCGGTGAACCAAGTGTACGAAAAGAAGCCATTTGCGTACCAAATTATTGGTCTCGACACCGTTGAAATTCCATGTTCCTACCATTTGGAACATTTCACCGTAACCTACGATTTGGGAGCATACAATCCATCGTTCAATCTCTACATCGACCCCGATTTGATATTTTCAACCTACACAGGCTCTACTGCCGACAACTGGGGCTTTACCGCAACCTACGACAGCGAAAACAATGCGTATCTTGGAGGAATTGTCGAAGATTTTGGATTCCCTGTTTCACTGGGTGCGATACAAGAAGATTACGCTGGCGGAAATTGGGACATAGGACTTATAAAACTTGACGGGACAGGGCAAAACCGTTTGTACGCGACGTACATTGGCGGAAAAAGTTGCGAAATGCCTCACAGTCTTATCGTCAACAGTAAAAATGAATTGCTGATTTTGGGCACGACCGGCTCCGACGATTTTCCAACCAACAACGCCTACCAAAGCGCGTTTGCAGGTGGCGACCCAATTATATACGACAACACGATTGAATTTGAAAACGGCGTTGATATTTTTGTGGCAAAACTTGCCGCCGACGGCTCTGAAATCCTTTCGTCAACATTTTTGGGCGGAAGCAAAAACGATGGCATCAATTTCAGTTGGGAAACCAACCTTGAATATGGTCACGATTCGCTGTACTACAACTACGGCGATGGCGCTCGTGGCGAGATTATGGTTGACGACAACGATAATGTGTATATCGCATCAACTACGTTTTCGCCCGATTTTCCCACTCTGAACGGCTTTCAGAATTCATTTGGCGGCATACAGGACGGTGTCGTTTGCAAGTTTTCGTCCGACCTTTCATCTTTGCTCTGGAGCACATTCATAGGCGGCGACAGCAAGGATGCAGCCTACTCCATTGACGTGGATCACACCGACGGTGCCTACATCACAGGCGGAACGTGTTCCTCGTCACTTCCATTTCCCGATGGCGGCTATCAATCCTCACGAATTGGTGGCATTGTTGACGCATTTGTGGTGAAACTCAATCAAATGGACGGTGCAATCCAAGCTGGAACATTCTTTGGCTCAACAGAATACGACCAAGCCAACTTTATTCGGGTGAACTCCAACAACGATGTGTTCATTTTCGGACAAACAACCGCCCCCGACGAAACACTCATTTACAATGCAGAATACAAAAATCCCAACAGTGGACAATTTCTTGCCTCGTTCAACAACGATTTAAGCGAACTCCGATGGTCAACAGTGTTCGGAAGCGGCTCTGGCGTGCCAAATATTTCTCCAACAGCCTTTGAAGTTGATATTTGCAACCGCATCTATCTTGCCGGCGTGGGACGCGAATGGAACAACAATCCCCAATGGAGATACTATGGCAACGAATACACGTTGATATACGACTACGGCTGGCTTTCTGTGCAAGGAACAAAAGGGATGGACATCACCGGCGATGCTTATCAAAAAGAAACCGACGGCAAGGATTTCTACATTATGGTGCTTGACGACGAAGCAAAAAATCTCGACTATGCAAGCTATTTCGGCGAGCTTGCTTACGGATATGTAATTTACACTGAGACAACAGGTTATACATACTACGGCTGCGCATTTAGTGGGCGCGACCACGTGGATGGCGGAACCAGTCGCTTCGATGCAAATGGATACGTATATCAAAGTGTATGTGCAAGTTGCGGCGGATGCAATGGCTTTCCAATCAGTCCGAATCCGGGAGCGTGGTCAACGAAAAACAACTCATCAAACTGCAACGCCGCCGTGTTCCGTTTCGTGATTGACTTCGGACTAATTTCCGCCGATTTCGATATTCCCGAAGTTGGTTGCGCCACCAAAGAAGTCACTTTCAAAAACACAACAGAAATCCACTACAACAACCCACACGTGATCTACACCTGGGATTTTGGCGATGGCACAACATCGCACGAGGAATCTCCCACTCACACCTACCCCAACGTGGGCGAATACGAAGTGACGCTGCAAGTGCAGGATTCCACATCGTGCAACCAAAGCGATGTCGTTACCAAAATATTTACCATTTCCACAAAAAAGAAAGAAGAACTGCTCGACGTAAAAAATATTTGCCTAGGCGAACGGGTATTGGTGGGCATTCCAAACGAATTTGACGAAAATTTGGAATATAGCTGGACTCCAACCGAAGGTCTTGAAGACCCCACCCAACCACACACCTATGCAGAACCAACCGACACTACCACGTACCAACTGACAGTTACCTCTGGTTGGTGCCAAACTATCTATAAACAAACCGTTAATACTTATAACGAAAACTATTTTATTAGACAAATCAATGTACATCAAAATGGGCAGTTACAAACACCCCAAGTTTGCCAAGGCGAACGCGTCCAATTGGAAGTAGAAACAAATGCGCCGTCACAACGATTTTTGTGGTCAACCGACAGAAATTTCAACAGAATCATCAATCCTGATTTTTCCGTCAATTATATTTCATTCCTTCCAATGGAAACCACCACGTATTACGTAAAAACGCTCAGCACATACTGCGACTTCGAGGCGGTTGATTCCATAACAATTGAAGTATTCCATAACGACATCTCCGTTGAAGGTGCTGACACGATTTGCGCAGGCGACTTAGTGGAAATTTCAGTGAAAAATCTTACTCCCGAAAATGAACTATGGTACGATTGGGAACCAAAGAAATTTATAAAATACGATGACAATAAAGCAAATCCACACGTAAATCCCACACACTCAACGGATTTCGTAGTAAAAGCAACCGACGCGATTGGTTGTACATACTACGACACTGTTCACATCACCGTTGATAGTCTTGCTGTTAACTTAAAGAATTTCAGACCTATAACCTGTCATGGACTGAAAAATGCCCGTTTTGAAATTGAACCATCAGGAATACCGCCCTACACATACAAATGGGATGACAATTCAGTAGATTCTATCAGAAAAGACTTAGGGAAAGGCCAATACACAGTTGTCGTTATTGATAGCTTGGAATGTAAAAACACAATGACTGTGGAGGTTCGGGAACCCGACATACTTAAAATTGACACGCTTCTGCACACCAACGAAACATGCCACGGTGCTTGCAATGGCTCAATCCGTGTTGTCGCTTCGGGTGGAACACCACCATATTCCTACAAATGGTCGAACGGAAAAACTACTGAAAAAATTACTGGCTTATGCCCAAGAACATATTCCGTAGCGCTGAGCGATGCCAATAAATGCGTTGATTCCTTGGCTCACTCGGTGAAAATTATTCTTGAAGAAAAATTACCCGATGTGAATGCGTTTGCCGACAATCCCAACATGTATCTCGGACAAACCACGAAACTCCACGCCACCCGCAATCCGTCCGACACCATCAGCTACACGTGGACACCCAACATTTGGATGACCGACAACACGCTTCCTGTGGTGGAACTCGTTCCCGACATTGCAATTGATATGACATTCAGAGTTGTGGCAATCGACAGATACGGATGCCAAAACAACGACACGGTAAATGTGCGCGCCTCGGAATGGATTTGCGATATTCCATTTATTTTCGTGCCAACAGCATTCACACCAAACAACGATGGGAAAAACGATGTGATTCAAGTACAAAGCGGCGTGATTTCCGACCTTGAATTCGCAATTTTCGACCGCTGGGGCGAAAAAATCTTCGAAACCAACAACACTAATGACTTCTGGGACGGCACATACCACGGGAAACCACTTGCCCCACAAGTTTTTGTATATTATCTGAAAGCAACCTGCTTCAATGGTGAAGAATTTGAAGCAAAAGGAAACATTACTCTCATTCGATAATGCTCAAAAAAGCGTTGACATATTTGATTCTCCTTTGCTCCGTATTTCTTGCAGATGCGCAAGATATTCACTTTTCGAACTTCTATACCAACACGTTGAACCTCAACCCCGCTGAAACTGGATTTTTTACGGGACAATACCGTTTCTGCCTCGCCTACCGCGACCAATACCGCACCGTGGCGCAACCATACCAGACAATCAGCGCAAATTTCGACGGGAAAATCTCAAAACGATATTGGAATTATATTTTGGGATACGGACTTGTGCTGAATTTTGACAAGGCTGGCGACGCAAACTATAACACGGTGCAATGTGGAATCCCGTTCGCCCAACATATAAACTTGGCTGGCGCAAAAATCATTCTTTCGTATGGTGTTATGCCCACTATCCATTATAATTCGTTCGATTATGATGAATTAACGTTCAGCGAACAATTCAACGGCAATAAATTCGACCCCGACATTGAAATTTCAGAAGCGCTTGATATGAATTCCCAGACGTATATCAATGTGAATGCTGGCGCACAGCTCACTTATAAACAAGACAAAACGCACACATACACGGCTGGTTACGCGCTTTACAACATAAACCGTCCGAATGTTTCGTTCTACAACGAAAACGATGTACGGCTCCGCACACGCTCCGTATTGCACGGAACTGCAAAAATCGGCGTCACCAACAATATTGACGTGATTCCAGGATTTAAAATGCAGTTTCAAGGAAAACAACACGAATTCCACTTCGGCGGAATGGGAATTTTCTACTTCGACAACGCAAGCATCTCGCAAGTTCAAACGGGAGTTTGGTTCCGCTCAAAAAATAAAGACGCTGTGATTTTCGGCATTGGTTGCCAATATATGGACTTCGACATTATGCTCGACTACGACCTCAACATTTCGTCGCTACGTACCGCAAGCAACGGACACGGGGCATTTGAGATCACTATTTCATATATTACAGCATATAAAAATAAGAGCCGACGGATGAATGCCATCCGCTGTCCACACAGCTTATAACAAGCAAATTTTCCTAATCTACCAAACAATTATCATTCTGCCCCATTCCTTTTTTATGGAACCTTTTGAAATAGGTAGATTTTCCCACGACGATTTACCGTCAAACATCAACCTATAAAAATACACACCCTCCGACAAATCGTAGTCTTTTTCCCACGAAACAAGGACCTCATTTGTGCCAATGTGCACAGAATTTACTGGTATCTGCGATTTCTTTTGCCCTTGAGCATCTACAATTTCTATATACACTCCTGAAGGAATTTCAGAACCAGCCAATACAAAACGGAACGTGGTGTAATTCATACACGGATTCGGATAATTGTACATAACTGACACCCGATTCTCGAATGAAACTTCAAATTGCACTTTATATTCCTGCGTTGAAGCAAAATTTCCTGTAACATCTTGAACCTGAACTCGTAACTCATATTGACCTTCATCTACGAATGTAGGTTTACAAATAACAACGGACTTATTCGCATTGGATTCCGCGGCAATTATATACATAGTGCTGTCGGCAAAATAACATGGAATAGTTTCTTTTGTTTCTACATTTATAAGTGTTATGGTAAACAAACTTGTATCGGAATTTATAGGAAAATACTTGTTTTCATCAAACAAAACCACCCGAATTTCAGGTTCCGCCGACACATTGTCGCCATTCCGCAGATGCCGTCCGTCAACCATAACATCAACCACGGGCGCACTTTTATCCCGCACTACGTAAAAGGTGTGGTACATTACATTGTTGAACCGCGCCGTTTCCTCCTGATAATACACTCCCGTTTCTGGATTTATCGGATTAAATTCAACCTTCAACGTATATTCTCCCACAAATGTTTTGGTGTCAAAAATATTCGTATCAATAACATATTGATATGATTTACAATCACCTATCATTTTATATTCCCAATACACCAATTCATTGGAATTATTCCTAATTTCGTACAACACCATCACACTGTCCATATCAACTGGAGCAACGTTACGGGCTGAGATAACCACTTGCGCAGGCTCGCCTTGTTGCACGGAGTCGTTCGAAAACGAAAACGCATATCGTGGCGAAACGGCCAATTCCGCAGTAGGCGTGTAATACACTTTCCAACTATTCATATCAATTGGCGTACGCTCCACATCTTCCATATAGCAATTCAAACGCATATATGGATAGGTATCGGTTGCAATCACAGAATCAATCATAGTTTCCGTTGGAGCCTGCATCGTCATAAATGAATATTCGTGTTCGTTCGACGTTGCCATCAACATCACCACATACGCCTTATCCACTCCTTTTTTCTTCGCATTCCACACCACACTATGGAAATTCGAAGCTGGCCCAATTCTCGGAGAATAAATCGTTCCATTGGTGTAATTCGCATACAAATTTTTTCTGAAATGAATCAGCGCACGGGCGGAATCGCCTACAATCTCCTCACACGTGGTTTTATCTCCTTTTTTCATATAGAAAATGTACGGATAATCGTCGGGGACATTTTTGTAAACCGAAAATCCCAACGAATCCATCGCTTCTTTCAACGACTCATCCCACGATTGGCAATATGGATTTATGTAACTGTAACACAATATGTAATTTCCATCAGGAACCGAATCAAGCATCAATGTAGCCATATTTTTTTGCGCAGTGGCGTTGTTTGCCGTAAACGCCATATAATAGCGGACCCGTCCGTTTGCCGAAGGATAATTCCGCTGTCCATAGTTTGCACGGCTCGACAACCACGGGTCAAGTGTTGCCGAATCAAGCACAATCAGGTGCAACGCAGGCGAATTTTCAGGAAAACCAGTGTTTTCCATCATAGTTTCGTCAATTGCGAACAAGCATTCGTAGTAATCCTTTTTATTTGCCGCATTGCCACGCGTTTTCACCGAAATTTCGTGCGGCAGCGAAAGAAACGCATATTTTTTCGTTGTATCGTTGTACGACAAATGCCGTAACGAATTTTCCATAAACTGACGACGATGAATCTGCCCCCATCCTGTTTTCCCTTCTTCGTATGTAAACGAATATTCGTTCCATTTCAATGTGTCAGAAGATGTTACACGCCAAAAATACGTTGTGTTGTTGATGAGCGTTAGATTCGGCGTCCACGACACAATCGAAGAACCGTCGGTTTGAATTGTTGTTGATGATTTCAACTCTGAATCGTATGTACAAACGGTATCAATTTCCACAATCACAGCCTTTGGCGGATTCATAGCATCAACCGACGACATATACAAAGTCACTGTGTTTGTTGGGATTATAGCACAATTTGTCGGATAAATCGGCAACATATCGCGCGTACTGATAAAGAAAGAAATCTCCGTCTCGTTATTACTTTCGTTCAGTTCTTCAATATCCTGTTCAGTGTCGATTTCCAATTTCAACGTATATTCCCCTGATGCAAAATCTTCCATTGGCAAGTCGTACGACAAAGTATCGCGGCAATACGCGCCATTCACTATTTTTTCAAGCACATACACCTCTCCCTCCAACGATGTGAATGTTGCCCGCAGACTATACGCCGAGTTAAACGCACGTCCGTTGTTCCGAACCACAAAATTCACCGTCATTGTTTCCATATCGGTTGTCAGCAACGAAGGAGTAAAGAATACTGATGTTTCGTCAACCGTCAAATCTGGCTTTTCAAAAGAATGTAATTTCACAATCGGATCGCCTTGCAGGGTAAAACCTACGATTCCATCATACAATTCAGGATACACGAACATTTTATTCGACAAATCATTCATTGTTTTTGCCACACTCGAACCGATTGATTTTCCATAATTTGAATAGGCAATATTTCGCACAAATGCCGAAGAAAACACATTCAAATAATTGGGCACACCCGTACCCACATTAGCCAGAAAACCTATTGAACCGCGGTTTTCCGCAAACGTCCAGATTTTGCTCACATTGTAGTCGTTGTCAGCAAAAATATCTCCCGAGTAACACGAATTTGCCAAAATCAACGGATAACGTCCCTGATTGTCGAATATTGACGGATGGTCAATATTTTGGTCAAAACCGCTTCCCGACGCATGCCCGAAAAATGTTATCAATGCTGTTCCCTCGTTCACATATTTCCGAATCGCCTCTGGCTCAGTAGTTTCGTATATATCGGAACTTTGTTTGTAGAAGGAATGGACATCGGCGCCAAAATATTCGCCACGCAACGATTGCGCATACTGCGTCAAATAACGTCGGAATGTGGTTTGTTCTATGGCTGTGGTGCCTCCTCCAAAATGAATCACATTTTTCATCCACGGACTTGGCTCCTGCGACTCAAAATCTATCACCTTTTGACAGTAAATCTCCACCTCTTTCGGTGTTTCCGCCGACAACCGCCCAATTGCAATATTTGTTCGGATTGATGTGGCACGCGTACTCATTGTGAACAACAAATCACTGGCAGGATTTCCCATCGTGGGAAGCATTAATCGTCCGTACAACGATGAATTATTCCGAAATTCGGAAACGTGGAAACCTTTTCCTATCAAGAAAACATGTTCAGGCAAAATCGACCAATTTCTCAATGCGTATGCGATAAACGATGAAATTGCATACGGATGCGAACGAATACCATACGCAAATTGGTCGTATAATTCATCTATGTCAACCAAAACAACAGTTTGTCCTGTTGATTGCCGATATTGTTTATACAAAGAGGCCTGATTCCATAGTTTTTTGTTGGTTATGATGATATAATCACCTTGATGTTCCGGCAACGAAAAATCATAAAATTTTGATTCCGAACTATTTTTCGATGCAACAGATTGGATTCCAATGATTTTGGAAAACACTTGTTGCGAAATCAACACACAATGTAATTGCTTATGGCAATTCGGCACAAGTGCCACAAATTTACCATCCTGCTCTGAAGTGAGTATGCGCTTTTGTATTTCAGGGCAATACAAAATCGGAACAGAACTGCCCGCATTGAAATTTTCAAATTGCAACAATATGGAATCCCCCTGCGCTATTTCAGGTAATTCAAACATAAACCGAGGTTGATTGTTGCAATTAAATGTGGCTGGATACAGTATTTGCACGTATGACACAGTATTTTTGTCAGCTGCCTTATCATCGGCAAGACTTTGGAATTTCAACGTGGTGACTGCCGTCAATGGCTTTGTGGTCCGTATTGTTTTGTGAATAGCGTCATAATCGTAATAGTTTGTGTCCCAACGAAATGACTCATCTGCCGAGAGCGTAACTATCACATCGTGTTCTGTTTGCGAAAAACCACCAAGTCCAAACGAAATCTCCGACGCTACACCAACCTCCGCGTAATTCGTGGTTATCACACCCTTCGACACGCTTTCGCCCATATCAAAGAAAGCATCTGTCCATCCTTCCGATGGCAAGATATACGAGGACGAATTTGTCGCATTAAACGTAGAGGTATAATTGGAGCGAACTTTCCGCAAGCAATACGGCTGTGGCGTATATTGAGAAAAATTCATTGAGCGTGCCGTATCGTAGCGCGGACTTGTCAGCGTATTGGCAAATGTCAAAAAATACGCCGCTGTATCATTATACAAGCTATATTGCGGATTAAACGGAACACCCGACGAATACACTTGTGCATCAAGCCAGCCCGTGTTGCCGCTTTCCGCATAAAATTCAAAATAATCCGTTGCTCTGAAGATTCCATCCGCCTGTGCCGACACAAACAGCGGAAGAACTTTGCCATCGTGGATAATCTGAAGATTTCTATGGTCAAAATCACCTACGGAAATGCCATTTGCAATCAAATCGGCATACGTTACCCTATACACCCCCTCCGATGTAACAGGAATTTTATAATACGTTTGGGAATAATCAATCCACAAGTTGGAATATTGCCCGTAAACAATACTACTGCAAAAGAGCACTAATATAAGAATGAAGCGCTTCATAGAAAAGATTATTTTGCCTTGAATATTTCCTCTCCATCATATTTCTTCATTTCTTGTTCTTGATAATATACAGGCGCTGATTCCTCTACAGGAGCCGCTTGCGTTCTTGTACGTGGATAATCGTCCTCATCTTCTTCGAAATCCATTGGGGCCATTTCTATAACAGGAGATGGTTTTGCCGCAGGTTTCGTAGGTTTAGGAGCTGGCGCAGATTGTGGTTTCGCAGCTGGTTTTGGCTGTACCGCCGTTTGTGGTTTTGTCTGAACATTCGATGGTTGCGACGCTGGTTGTGAATCAAAATCTTCATCTTCTTCGTCAATGAAAATTATAGCAGAAGAATTACCCTTGCCAGATTTTGGCTCCGCGTGTGTTTCTGCAGGTTCTTCACCTGGTTTATACAACGACGTTCCTTCTACTTCGTCAACCATTTTCTTCTGCGTGGTAATTTCATGTTTGATTTCTTCAAACAATTCATCTTCATATTCAATATCAACCGCAATAATTTCTATTTTACGTTGATATGCCGCAGCAGGACTATATACCGACATCCATTTTTGACGGCGGTCAGAAATGGCGCTGACTTGCTCACCAGAACTGGTGTAGAACGTGTTTTCCGCTTTTACAACACCAATTGGTTCATAAATATATTTCAGACTACCCTTTCCCGATTTTGGTTCGTTGTGCAAGAATTGATTCAAAGATCCATCTTTGAACGACATAAAATAGTTTTGAATACACGAAATACGTTTTTTGGCAACAATTTCGTTGTATGCTAAATTTCCTACAGGACTCGCATATCCCTTAAACGCAACAACTATATCTTGCCCATCGTGCAAAATCACATCCATCAACTCGGCAAACAAAGCAAGTTTTTCATATTCTTCCTGCAAGTCGTTAAAGAATGTTTCCACTGTACGGACATCATATTTATAACGTTCCGATGGGGAATATTTCGTATATTCTTTAATATACTCGTCTTTTTTTGCCATAAAGTCATGATACAGATGTTCATACACTTTATCAGTCACAGAATCCTTAGAACGCGGATCTGGGTAATCATTATCGAAATACAGAGTGATTGGAATCAAGTCGGTGATACGCGCAATAGAACGACGGACCAACGAGTGGGAATAAATATCGTTACTGAACGCTTTCCCAATCAGTTTAACAGATTCCTCGCGGTTCGAGCACCAATAAGCTCGTAATGTATCGCGGGAATATGCATAATACAAATCATTGTACGATGAATTTATCGGCGTACCAATATTCACAGCTGGCGACCAACGGCCACTCTTCAAATCTCCTTTCGAGGTGAATATATCGAATCCGCCCAAACTTGTGTGCCATTCACTACTGAAATACAGCAATGAATCGCGCGAATCGAAGAACGGAGTAACTTCGTCACCAATTGTGTTCACGTTTTTGCTACAATTTTCCACTGCGCCAAAACTACCATCCGAATCCATTTTGGAATACCAAATATCGTAGCCACCCTTTGTCCCCTTTCTGTTCGAAGCGAAGAACAAGTAATCACCTTCGGGAGTATAAGCTATTTGTGGAGTTGTATTGCTCGACTGCGACATATTTATCGGAGCAGGCAATCTGGTGATATTTGAAAATACGACAGTTTCTGGATTAAAATCAGCACGATAGATGGCACAATCGTAACCGATACATTTACTGAAATAAGCCATTTTGCCATCTTTCGTAAACGAAAGGTTGTTTACGTGAGCATCGGGGTCGTCCAATGATTTCACAACTTTAACATCCGACCACGTGGAGTCGCTGTGACGCGTAGCCTGCATCACTTTTGTCAAATAGTTCGCAAAAATGAACGAGGTGTCAGCCAACTTTGCATCCAACGGACGGACTCCGGCAAAGAAAAACAACGAATCATTGTATTGGCACGGAGCATATTCCGCATACATTGAGTTCACATCGAGGTCAGGAATGCGTTTTACTTCAAGACCGACAGACTCACCTACCTTAGCGATTTTCTTTTCTAAAACAGTGATTTCATCCTTCGCTTTTTTCGTGTAATAGTCGTTTTTCGTTTTATTCATTTTGCAGTGGATTTCATACTGAACCTTAGCGGAATCATATTTTCCCTGCAATTTCAACATTTCCGCAAACCAATAGTTTGCCAAGTGAAATGTAACCGAGTCTTCGGAAATAGCAATACGATAATATTTTTCAGCATCAGGATAGTTTTGATAACCACGACACGCCTCAGCACATTTGAATGCAATATTTGGATTATCAACATACGCCAATGCCTTTTCGTAAGCCTGATGCGCTCCAAAATAATTGGCATGGGCGAAACACGTGTCTCCCAATGCTATATACGCTTCGTAGTACTGCTTCTTTCCCTGTCCGAACGACAAAACAGAAACAGACAATACAATCAATAAAACGGAAATTATGCGACTAATTCGATTCATATACTATCTAAATGGATCATTTACAATACCTTCAGGATTTACTAATATCGGCAAACGGCAATTCAACAATTTCAAAGAAAACTCGAAACTATCACCTCCGACATTTTTGGTCGATGCCCATTTGTTAGCCTCACGATAACTTGAAAGAGTTATATCGTAGCTAAATCCAAATTGCAATGTCCAATTCTTATTGATAGGCTTATCGAACGCCAAACCTAAAATCAATGCATCCTGCACGCGATACCATGACCCAATGTAAATAGCATCAATTACCGGTGTGTATTCTCCTACGGCACATTTCACATACGTACCGAAGTTCATCTCGTTATACATTTTTTGGTTGATGTAAATCAAACTTGGCAACAATGTAATCTTAGGAGTTACAGGGCAAACCGCATTCGCATTCATTGAAAAGCGACGATAGTTCTCCTTGCTGTCCTGACTTGCTACAGCCAACCCGCCACCACCATATCCGAACAATCGGAACAAGGTAATACCCATATTGATTGGGAATTTATTCGTAATAAAATATTGGCCATTCAAACCCAATCCCATATCAAAATAGAAGCGTGTGGTATTCTCCAATTCTGAACCGGTGGTATATTCACCTGTCAACGGATTAATATTTTTCCCCACAACCAACTTATCCTCGTTGATGCTCATCAAGTTGAACGCAGCGTCTAAACCAGCCGAAACACGGAGGCGTCCCATATTGTAATGGTAGGCCGGCATAAACTTAATTTGCGTCGTTCCATACGAGTTTTCACCCGAATAATCAGCAACAACCAACGCCCCGAGACCGATAGAGCCGCCAAACAACTGAACTTTTTCCAAATGCTGGTCATACGACATCAAGAACGTGTTATAAGTTCTCCATTGTCCTTTGTAATTCGTGTAAATACGATTATGACACTCATTCACACCCGCAAGAGCTGGATTATAATACAACGGTGCCGCATCGAACTGCGAGAAGTGCGTATCCTGAGCTATAGCAGGCGCTACACCCACCATAAGAACAAACAGCCAAACTATTTTTTTCAAATAATAACGCATTATTTCTTCTATATCTTCAAATATTTAGCAAATATAAAAATAAATTTCTTGAAAAAATGTGTTTTATTAAGAAATAGCGCTTCCATCTTTAATTTTTTTCTCTGTTTCGATAAAATGAAGCGTTCCGTCGGCATTTTCTGCCATCAAAATCATACCCTGCGATTCAATGTTTTTCATTGTCCGTGGTTTTAGATTCACCAGCACACATACCTGACGACCAACACACTCCTCTGGCGTGAAATGCTCGGCAATACCCGACACAACGGTACGAGTATCAATACCCACATTCACAGTGAGTTTCATCAGTTTATCGGTTTTTGGAACTCGTTCCGCCGCCAAAATTGTGCCCATTCTGATATCCATTTTTGCGAAATCGTCGTATGTGATTGTTTCTTTTTGCGGAGCAACAGGCGCATTCATTGCCGCTTGTGTTTCCTGTTCCGCTTTTATTTTTTTCAACCGTTCGATTTGCGCATCAACTTCGGAATCTTCAATTTTTCTGAACAACAATTCCGCTTGAGCTATTTCTTTTCCTTCCTCCATTAGATTCACATTTCCAGCATCGTCCCAAGTGGCACTTGCAAGATTCATCATCTTTAGAATTTTCTTTGCTGAAAATGGCAAAAATGGTTCAAACAAAATTCCGCAATTTGCGGTAATTTGCAATCCAACGTTCAAAATTGTGGCAACACGGGCTTCGTCAGTTTTTATCAACTTCCACGGTTCGGTTTCTGTCAGATATTTATTCCCTACTCGAGCCAACTGCATTGCATCTTTCAACGCATCGCGGAAACGATAGTTTTCGATGTTTTTCGAAATATTTTCCTTCGCTTCAACAATAGCCTGCAAAGCCTGTTTGTCGGTTTCTGTCAACTGACCCTGCGCTGGAACTTTTCCTCCGAAATATTTGTGGGTAAGCACCACAACACGATTAATAAAGTTTCCAAGAATCGCAACTAATTCGTTGTTGTTGCGTGCCTGGAAATCCTTCCACGTAAAATCATTATCTTTTGTCTCGGGCGCGTTCGCAGTAAGAACATAACGCAACGTATCTTGTTGATCTTTAAAATCTTCCAAGTATTCATTCAACCAAACAGCCCAATTTCTTGATGTTGAAATTTTATCGCCTTCCAAATTCAAAAATTCATTTGCTGGCACATTATCAGGAAGAATGTAGCCACCGTGAGCCTTCAGCATTACCGGGAACACAATGCAGTGGAATACAATATTATCTTTTCCAATAAAGTGGACTAATTTCGTATCCTCCGACTTCCAATATTTTTCCCAATCCTGTGTACATTCCTGTGTTGACGTGATATATCCAATTGGTGCATCGAACCACACATACAGCACTTTTCCTTCGGTGTTTGGCAGCGGAAGTGGCACGCCCCAATCCAAATCACGGCTTACGGCACGTGGGTGCAAACCACTGTCCAACCACGACTTGCACTGACCATACACGTTTGATTTCCACTCTTTATGGTCTTCCAAAATCCATTTTCTCAAAAATTCCTCGTGCTTGTCCAACGGCAAATACCAGTGTTTTGTAGGTTTCTTTACAAGTGCCGAACCCGAAAGTTTGCTCACAGGATTTATCAATTCCTCTGGAGAAAGCGACGAACCGCATTTTTCACACTGGTCGCCGTAGGCACCTTCGGCACCACATTTCGGGCACGTACCCATTATATAGCGGTCAGCCAAGAATTGATGGGCTTCTTCGTCATAATATTGTTCGGAAGTTTGTTCCACAAATTCACCTTTGTCGTACAATGTCTTAAAAAAATCCGATGACACTTTTGAATGTAATTCGTGCGATGTACGTGAATAATTTGAAAAACTAATGCCAAATTCCTCAAAAGATTTGCGGATAATTGCATCATAACGGTCAACAATATCTTGCGGAGTACAATTCTCCTTCATTGCTTTAATAGTAATTGGCACGCCATGTTCGTCGCTGCCGCACACAAACACAACATCCTTCTTGTTCATTCGCAAATAGCGCACATATATATCGGCTGGAACATATACACCCGCAAGGTGTCCAATATGAACAGGACCATTCGCATACGGAAGAGCTGCTGTAACAAGGTAACGTTTATATTCTGTCATTTGTGTATTATTTTTTTTACCTTCGCAAAGATATATTTTTTATGAGAATTTAGAACATTCAACAATGATAAGACCAAAATTTTTGGAAGACGGCAATACCATTGCCATTGTTTCCCCGTCGGGACCAATAAAAAGCGATTCGCTTGACTTTGCAATTGAAACAATCAATTCGTGGGGACTGAAAACCTCCATTGGTAAGCATGCATTCGACAAATACGGTGTATTTGCAGGAACCGACGCCGACCGTGCAGCCGATTTCCAGAAAGCACTCAATGACAAGAAAGTTAAGGCAATCCTTTGCGCACGAGGCGGTTACGGTGCAATTCGGATTGTGGATTTATTGGACTTCTCAAAATTTTTGAAACATCCGAAATGGATTGTCGGCTTTAGCGACATTACTGTGCTTCACGCAAAAATCCAATCTATTGGAGTAGAATCAATTCACGGAACAATGGCAAAAAGTTTTCCCTCTGTCACTGAAAAATCACTTAAATCATTGCACGACACTCTATTTGGGAAATATTCCCAAACGCTCAAATCAACTAAATCGAAATTCAACCGTGCTGGAAAATGCAAAGGCGAACTGATTGGCGGAAATCTTTCAATGTTGTACAGTATGCGCGGCGTGCCGTTTGAATATGACTATACTGGAAAAATTCTCTTTATTGAGGATTTGAACGAATATTTATACCATATAGACCGAATGATACAAAATCTCAAACATTCGGGCATTTTGTCACGAATCAACGGACTTGTAGTCGGCACAATGAGCGGTATGAAAAACGGCGTTGACGAGTATGCTGGCTCCATTGAAGAAATAATCCTCGATGCCGTTTCGGAATACAACTACCCCGTGATGTTTGATTTTCCTTCAGGACACGAAGCTGATAACCAAGCTATGATTTTTGGAACACAACATAAAATGAATGTAGGAGGGACAAGACTTACTGTGTAAGCTATTCTGTTCCATTTCTTTTGGTGGCAAAAGAATTTTGCGATTAAGTGAGAGCAAAGAAAATGTATTTTCTTTGCCGAACGTGAGCAAAATGCCAAAAGGAAACGGAACCCAAAGAAAAGCCACCGACGGACCCGCTCGGCTAAAAATCAACTGCGTTCCACTAAAGGCGTTGAAGTGCCACACTATCGTATAATATAGATTATCGTTACAAGGCACCAACGCCTTTTACGTTTCACTCCGTTGATTTTCTAAACGCCTCTCGGCTCAGTCGGAACGTCGTGCTAACAAAGATTTTCTTTTTGTGACATAGTGTATTAATCTTCATTTAACGATGATGGTTCGCCTTCGCAGATGAGCGTCAAGAAAGTCTTTGAACGGAACGTTAAGAACTCTCGGCTTGGCGGCGTGGGGTTGTGTGGGGGCGCCATCCCCGAGAGTTTAGTGGAGTGAAAAGATTTTTAGCGAAGATGCGGCGGCGACGGCATTCTTTGGTTACTTTCTGTTGCTGAAGACAGAAAGTAACAGAAAAGAAAATCTGAAGTATCTTAATAAAAAAATAGCTGCCCGTTTGGACAGCTATTTTTTTAATCTCAGTTGAGTATCAGATTATTTCTTGATGAAAGAACCAGATGCAACACCATCTTCAGTTTCGATGATTACTTTGTAAGCTCCTTGAGCGAATTTCGAAGCATTGATTTCGATTTCATCGCCTGCAGCTTCTTCTTGAGCTACAACCTTACCTGTAATCGATACAATCTTGATAGATTTCAAATTGTCAGCCGCAACAGTCACTGTATTGGTAACAACTGATGGATATACCTTCGCATCTATTGCCACTACATCGTCAATAGCGAGTTCGATACCATCAATCTTTTCACCCATGCCTTCAATAGCTCTATACAATCTATTCTTAGCAGCATCTACAGTTTCCTGAGTTGCAAACTCTTCGTAACGAACTGTTTGGGCATCCATCCAAGCATTCTGGAATTCGTTGTACTTGAGTGGAGTGATTTGGCCTTTAGCCCAACCAATTACAATATCACCGTTTTCAACTTTGTTGTAAACTGAGTAAGCACCCCAAACTTCGTCTTCGATCAATCGAATCAACTCTTCTTTGTTAGCACGGTTCAACGTTACTTTCACTTTAATCATTGTTGTGATACCATCAGCCTGAGCTGTGATTGTGACAGTAGTTTCACCATTCTTAATACCTGTTACAACACCAGATTCGTCAATTGATGCAATATCAGGGTCATTGATGTAGTATGACAAATCGGTGTAAGTCGCATTCGATGGAGTGATAGTTGTCTTTACTTGTTCAGTTTGACCCATTTCGATAGTAATATCTTTAGCAGTCAACTGTTCAACACTAATCTTATCAACTGAAATGTCGATGAAACCAGCAACTTCTGAACCATCTTTTGCGGTCGCAGTGATTTGAACCATACCAGGAGCTTTACCTAACACAACGCCATTTTGAGAAACAGTTGCAACGGATTCGTCGCTTGAAGACCATTGTACTGATTTGTCAGTAGCAGTTGCATCGCTAACCTGAGCACTCAAGTTGATTGTGTTACCAACAAACATTTGTTGTGTACCAGAAACCTTGATGTTCTTAACAAGTTCTTTCACATTAACTGTGATTGTGCTTGAAATAGCAGGGTTGTCAACAGATTTAACTGTGATAATTGCATTTTGCACACCATTCAAACCAACCACGTCGAACGAACCATCGTTGTTGTCGAGCACCACAACAGATTCTGAAGAAGAAGATACTTCCACTTCTGTTTGAGTGGTGTTTTCAGGAAGCAATGATACGTAGAACAATCCGTGGCTACCACCAGCTTCAAGATTAATTTCGGATTCACCCAAGTTAATGCGTGTAACCTTGATTGTTTTCTGAACCACAGTTACCAAACATTCGTTAGACTCAACAGCTTTGAAATCATCAGCTGTTGCAACAACCACGAATGTAACACCTGGAGTAGCAGCTTCAGTCAAAGTAACTACGCCTTCTTCGCTGATAGATGCAGGAGCGCCTTCAGTCTTAATGCTCCAAGCGTATTTCTTATTATCAGCATTCATCGGCAATACTTTTGCTTCTTCAAATGTGTATGAATCACCTTCTTCAATAGTGATGCTTTCTGGAATTGTGATTGAAGTCACAAACAATGGGTCTGGATTAACCTTAACAGTTTGTGATTTTTTCATTGATGTTTTGCCATCAGTAGAATTTACAGTCACAATCACATTAACGTTACGTGACAAACCACTTCCGTTCACTACATCGGCATTTGGAGTAAGGATACCATTTCCGTCGATTGTAGCATACGCACCAGAAATTGACCAATCAATAGAAGCTACAGTAGCATCTTCTGGACCTACTATAAGGAATTCCTTCATATCAATTGTTTCAGAAGCGAAGATTTCATATACACCTTCTTCATCGAATGCAACTGATTCAATTGGAACAATCTTATCGCTGATTGTTACCACACATTCGCCTTTCACATCAGAACCATCGTTTGCAGTAGCAACAATTGTGAATGTGTCACCTGATTTACCAGTTACAGTTACAACACCTTCAGCAGTGATTTCAGCACCTTCGCCCTCGATAGACCAAGTATATGATTTATCAGTAGCTTCGGATACTGTTGGTTTACCCATTGTGTAGGTAGCACCTTCCTGCAATGTCATTGTAGCACCTTCTTTCAATGTAATGCTTGTTACCAATTGTGTCTTAGCAACGATTGTTACATTGATAGTAGCATCTTTTTCAGTACCATCAGCAGTTCTTGCTGTCACCTTGATAGTACCAGTACCATCGTTCAATGTTTCATCAGCAGTTACAACACCTTCACTTGTGATAGTCAAGCCTGATGAAGCAACCCAAGAGTATGTTACTTGAGCGTCAGCTGGTTCGTATGAAACAAGTTCTGCCATATTCTTAGATTGACCACTACCAATTGTAATGGATTCTTCGCTGAATGCAACACTTGTTACAGGGAAGATAACAGTTACCGCACAAGAAGCAGACTGACCTGGAGTGTAGTTCGATGAAACTGTGATAGTAGCTTCACCTACGCTAACAGCAGTAACAACACCGTCAACAACAGTTGCAACTTCTGGAGCAGAAGATTCCCAGGTTACAGCTTGGTTATATTTACCTTCTTTTTCAGTAATGATAGCAACCGAAAGTTTCTGAGTCGCATCCTTAGCTTTCAATGTCACAGTTGAAGGAGATACCTGCATATCAGTTACAGGGCTATCGTCGCAGTCAACAATTGTAACAGCTTTTGCAGATGCTTTTGCGGAGCAGCCGTTTGCATCAGTAAATTCGTAGTTTACAGTAAGTATTGTATTCTTAGCGTAGCTACTTGGAACAAACGAAGTAGCTTCCACATCATTAATTGTAAATACACCTGTACCTGTAGATGGGGCTGGTTCAGCTGTAAGTGAAATTGATTCACCGAAACTTGAACAGAATTCTGTTTCTGTAAGAGTAATCTTCGGTGTTGGCAATTCGTTTACAGTCAACGTAGCCTCAGCAGCGGCACTCGCACAATTTTGTTCTGAGCGTTGTTTTACATAATATGTATAGTCACCTGCTTGAGTAACACCAGTTACCTTTTGAGTAGCTTCGTTACCAAGAGCATTGTCGTGGCTATCATACCATTGCAATGTGCAACCAGCAGCGGCAGTTGCTTTTACAAGGTATTCGTCGTTTTTGCCGTAGCAAGCATTTGTAGCTTCGACTTCTGGAGCATCAGGAGCTTCGTTGATAGTGTATTCAACACTTACAAAGTCAGAGTAGCAACCATTCAACTCAGTACGAGCGTAGAATGTAGTTGTTGCATCCAAAGCTTCAGGAGCATATTTTACTGTAGCTGCGTCAGTAAGAACTGCCTCAGCATTTTCAGCTGAATACCAGAATGCAGCATCAGTTGAAACCAAGTTGTTGATAGCAGCACCGGCACAACTTGCGTTACCTGTCAATGAAGGAGCAGCTGGAGTTGCTTTTACTGTCAATGTTACAGCTGATTGAACACCCTCGCAGGCATTTGCTTCAGAATATTGAGCAGCGAAGAACTTATATGAACCAGCCGAAGTTATATCCTCAGCTTTTGGTGAGTATTCAGCACCTGTGCCAAGAGATTCACCCTTCGCATTGTACCAACGAATTTCGCTTGCACCGTCGCCAGTAGCAGACAATGTAGGAATTGCTTGTCCGAAGCAGATTGCATCAACTTCAGCAATTGTTACAGGTTCAGTCTTACAGTCAGTTACTTTAATTGTAACAACTTCTGTTTCGCTTTCGCAACCTTCCACTGTATTTGTTACATATACCTTAACTTCTTTTTCAGCTTCAGTAGTCATTTCAGGAGTATATGTAGTAGCCTCTACAGCATCGCCGCCTTCGGTAGCATACCATTTAATATCAGCACCTTCAGCCGACAATTCAGGAACATCGGCACCAACTACAATACCATATACTGATTTTTCCAATACAGGAGCAACAGTTTTTACGACATTGATAGTAGCTTCGCCAGCGTTCTTACAGCTGTTTGCGTCAGTTACCGTATAAGTAACTTTCACATCACCTTCGAGACCAGTTGGGTTGAACACACCTGCAGGTGCGTTACCCGACCAAGTACCGTCAGCTGGAGTAGCCGTCAATGTTTGAGCATCAGCGTTATCACACATTTTGTTATTGTAGTCGCCGAATTCTACCGTTGGGATATCATAGATAGTTACAGCAACTTCTTTCGAACCTGTACAACCATCTTTAGTAAGTGTATAAGCAACTATATGTTCTTCAGCCGTCAATTCGCTTGGATTGATACCATCAGCTTCGGCACCATCCAATGTGAATGAACCACCAGCAGGAACTTGCAATGCTGAGAATAACTGGGCATCGTCGTTTTTACAGAATTTCGTCTTCAAACCTTCGATAGTTGGTTGAGGAGTTGTTGTTACTGCAAACACTTCGTTTACAACAACCTCACATGCACCAGAAGTGTATGTGTATGTAATAGTTGCTGAACCGTGAGACGGGTCAAACTTACCTTCACTCACATTTGTACCAGACCATTCACCACCTTCAGCCGAAGCCACAAGTGTGATAGGTTCGTCAGTATTACAGATTTTTTCAGGAACTGTAACTGTTACCGTTGGAGCTGCAGTTACAACGAAATCAGCATTATCAGTGTCGCCACATTCTTCTGTACCACGGCTCAACGTGATAGTGTATGTACCAGCACCCTTAGCCGATGGGTTGAATGTGCTACCGCTAATCACTTCGGCAGTAACATCCTTGCCACCAAGAGTAGCAGTCCAAGTAGCATTTGTAGAAACTTCTGCTGTAAGGGCAACTTCAGTAGTAGTAGCACAGAATTCCAATTCAGAATTTGTGATAGTAGCTGTTGGTTTTGCCGTAATGTTCATTGAAACTTCCAAACGTTCAGCACTTTCGCAACCATCAGCAACTTTCGCAACATAGTATTTAGTCACACCCACAGCTGATTCAGCCGTTGAAGCAGGAGCAGATGCCAATGCTTCGCCGCCAGTTGCAGCTGCGTACCATACAGCAGTAAAGTCTGTTTTTGTGGTAAGCGCTGTTGCTGTACCTTGGCAGATAGTCTGCATTTGGTCAACATCATCGGCTGTAGGAGCTTGAGTTGGACAAGTAACTGTTACCGCAATAGTAGCAGATTTTCCACTCTTTTCGTTTGTAAGAGTTATATTGGTTGCACCAACAGCATCACCAGTGATTTTAAGAGAACCATCAGTGTAAACAGCTGTGGCAACACCTTCTTGAGAATATGAAACTGTCATTGATTTATCGGTAGCATCAGCTGGAGTCACACTAACCAAGATTGTTTTGTTAGCACCTAATGCAACCGATACTTCGTCAACTTCAGGTACAATTGATTCTACTTGTTTAGCACCAATGCTGATTGCAATAGTACCTTTTACAGTAGGATCGGCAACGCTTGTTGCTGTAATAGTAACTGTACCATCGTCCTCAATTTCTTCTTTCGCAGTAATCTCACCTGTTTCTGTATCCAATGTTATGTAGTCAGCAAAAATAATATCCATTGACCACGTAACATCCTTGTTGTCAGCATTGTCAGGAAGTACATTTGCCACCAATGTTTGTTTTTCGCCTACAACCATAGAAGCAGATTTGCCTTCTTGAGGAGTAACAGTAATTGATTCTGGCAACTGAACAACTTTTAATTGGAAAGGATCAGCAGATACAGTACCTGTTTCAGTTGAACCTGAAACCACTACATCAATAGTTTGACCACCAGTACCTTTCACACCGGTAATATCAATGTAGTTTTCACCTTTATCTGCATCGTAGCGATATTCGAATGTAGCATATTGCGATTCTGCAACAGTTAATGTTTTGTTGGTTGCATTCGTTGGTTCTTCAATAACTTTTACAGAAACTATTTCACCTACATTTACAGTAACTGTGGATTCCATAATTTGTAAGCCTGTTAAGAATACTGTACCCTTAGTGACTTCTATATCAAACGGACCAATCAAAGATTCGCCATCGGTAATATAGATGTGACCAGCAGCTTCGTCAGGCATATTTGCCACTTCCGACAAATCCAATTCTGCTGCGAAAAGACCATCTATTGTTTCTGCAAGGTCAGCAACATTTGCTATTGTAGCCAACTCAACCGCTTTATTACCAAGAACCAAGTAAGCCGCAGTAAACGGACGGTTTGCAACTACTGTAACAACGTCGCGTGAAGTTGCCGCAGTAATATTCTCTGAATCATCAGTAGTATATACTTGCATAATCTTCAGCACTTCTGGCTTGATTATAAAGCTACAAGTTGATTTATCAGAAAGATTATAACTTGCATCAACTGCATAGAATACTAATTCATCGTTCAACTCAAATGTATTCATTAAACTTTCCACATCAACAGTAGATGCTTCGCCACCTTTACAACCGCTTATTGAATAGTAATCAGTGTTTAGAACATCATCGTATGAAGAAATGCTTTCCGAAGCCTTTACAATATATACTGTAGAATTTTCGCTTACCGTAACAGCAACCGAACCATCTTCAGTTACATTGCCATTTGAGCAGTCAACAATTTCTGGAGGCGTTACATCATTAATATGTACTTCCTTCTTAGTTGACAAACTACCCGAAACTGGGTCATACGCATACGCATAGAAGAATCCGTAGCCAATACCCTTTAAGCTCACTGTTACAGGTGTATTTTCGGTACAAGCAACCTTCACACCTTTTTTGTCAGCACAAGTAGCTTCCAATTCCGAGAACTGAGGAGCTGTTTGCCAAGGAACTACATAGATGAAACCATCGGCAGAACTTGTAGCAGAGAAACTTGCATCTTCGTCAATACCTTGGTCTTCCTTCGTTATTGCGGCTGGAACTTTCAATGTCAACGCCTTACCCACTGAAATGTAGTCGAAGTTTAATGTTCCACCATACATTTTTGGAGTATATTCGCCGTCAGCATTGTCATCCGTAATAAACCGGAACATTATTGAGGAAACAGCCGATCCATCAATTTGTTCAAAGTTAAATCCAGTAACTGTTTTTTCAACACCAGATGTAGTAATTGTTATCGGAGACCATTCGCCACTATTAGTTTCATTTCCGAAATAATCCTTAATGTCAACTCGATAAAAACCATCCATTGTTCCACTTGCCGTAGCAACCTTGAATGCAACTTTTTCACGGCCATTAGTCATATCGATCACATAACTTGATGGAGAAATTGTTAAACCACCAGCCCACGATGTTGTTGCTTTTTGAGTAACAGCTAAAATACCTTGATTAGCTTTTTCAGTAACATCCGTCACAATCTTACCATCACCGCCAAGTTCAAGTGTGATATAATCCTCTGCATCATCGAAGTCATCGTACCAACCAGTTGCAGTAGTCATACCCACCAAATTAGCTAAATCCGTGTAAAATGGTTCACATTCACGACCATCAACAGAATACAAAGCACCGCCGCCTGAGTAGCTTGCTGTCACATCGGTTCCACTAATTGGTTCTGCCAACGTAAACACAAGGGTTGATGCGTCACCCACTTTAGTTTCTACAGAAGAAATTTCATACGATTGCAAATTGTCAGAAATTGAAATCGCACTTAATGAATATACATCAGGAACACGCATACCGATAGAGAATCTCAATTCCACTTGATTTCCATCGTACGACACCTTACCGCCAAGCATATCAACCGATGGATTCGGTGGACACAATTGCAAATAGTCTATATATATAGTATAGTTCTTTTTTGATCCATTATCATCATCCGAAACATATCGGATTTTTGCACCCGTGTATGTAAAGCCAGCATTATATGTTTGATAATTTGTCGTAACATCAGACAATTTTATATCAAATTCAGTCCATTCTCCCACGGTCAATCCCATTGGAATAGCTGCGTAGTTGGCATTATAGTCACCCATATCATTTAACCAAACACCAATATCTCCACCAGCATTCTCTTTTAAATATACTCTACCTTTTAAGCGAAGTCCTGATTTTGATGTATAATCTTGAAAATCAGCCAAATCGGATGCCGACATACGTTGAGCACTCTCAGATGAGTATGTTTGTAAATTTGCATACGCTGTTGATTTATTCGACCACGAATACACAGGTTGTCCTTGGAATGTTTCGCTGACAAAAGAACCAGCACCATCCCAACCACCAGCAAAACCAATATTTTTATCAGCCCCCGCATTCAGCAAATCAAAACATGTAACTGTCAAATAGTAGTTTTGCACCATAGATTTGGTAAAAGCTTTAGCAGCTTTGGTACCAGTAGAAGAAGTGATAGTACCACCGGCATACGACAATGTTATTTCAGCTGATGATGCACCAACTATGGCATTAGAGAACGACATTTCCAAAATATCGTCACCGTCGTCACTTATAGCAATAGATTCTGGGCTACCTTTACTTACATTATCAACATATACCGTGAAATCAGAAGCTGACGCACCAGAAATTTTTATATCCTTCGACCATTGCACATAAATTGTTGTAGCAACGGTATTGGTATAACGAGCCGTAACGTATGGCTCCATATTTGTAATCTTATCGGTAACAGGAAAATCAGCAAATTTGTCGGCTTTTGAGCCATCGTCAGATGATTTCACCGAAGTACCATTATATGTAACTGTTATAATTGGTTCAGAGATTTCGGACGGAAGCGTTAACGTAACACGCTTTCCATTGACAGTTACTTTATTAGGTGTAATTGTAGTTGCTGTTGCATCATCATTATCAGCGTATGTTTTAACCGTCCAATCTGATGCGGACACGCCACTTGCAATAGCCTTTGAGAAATCAACATACACTGCATTACCGTCGGCATTGGTTTCAGCAACGTCGGGCACTGGCAACATATCCCAGAAGTTAGGCATGTTACCTGTCATACACAACATAAACAACAATTGGGTTGTATGAGTGTAATATTTTCCCCACGAATCAGTAGCAGAACCAACTGACCAACTCTTTGTCATATATGAATTGTATTTCGAATCAATCATAGCGGCCATAGACACACCACCTTTAAAGCAGGCATTCTTACCTGTACCCCATGAAGAAAGTGAACCACCAAGACCTGTTCCCGGTGTACCATTCAATCTATAACCATCAACTATATCATCAGGATTCGGATATTTAGATTGTGCCCAATCTACAATTTTTGCAGCAATATCGTATGCGTCCTGGTGTCCATACCATGCATACGCATGAGCCATACGCCAAGGAACACGAACAGCATCGTATCCGAAAATTGATTCAAACTTACCATTAGTCAAACCTGTAAGGTACGAACCATCTTGGTAACACCAGTCAGGAACCAAACCAGTGCTGCCATTTCTTGTTTTCTTAATCAAACTATAGCAGTTCGAGATAACCGACGACCACGAGTGTGTTTGCCAACCTTCCTTACCCTCAACGTATGCGAACAACTGCATAGCATTGGTAATAAAGTAACAAGGGTTCTTGTAATCATCGAACATATCACCCGGTTTCAAGTGACGGGCGCTGTTAACTTCGTGATTCCAAATAGCAGTAGTCAATGTTTTTGCCTCTTGCAGATAATTAATATCGCCATTGCTACCCCATTGTTTGTGAGCCATCAACAACGCTTGCGCAGCATCAAGATCGGCATCGGTAGCACCGTTGGGGTCAACAACCTTACTTCCAAAACCTTCCACTTTCCAGTGCATCAAGCCGTTGTTATTTTCCCACTTTTTATAGTAGCGCCACAAACGGTCGAAATCTGCCTGCGTGTTATTTTGGGCATTATCCATATACACAAAGATAAGCATACCATACGCAATACCTTCGGACACGGAATTATCACCATTTTCTCCTTCTTGCACAAATTTCACACGTCCAAGATTACCACTTGTAACGTAGTAATTGCCTTTCCACGCCTCATACAAAGACTGAATTTTGTCTTTTACGGTAGTACCACTTGCCGTGTAAATCGTACCATACGGATACTGATAATTTTGTGGGAACGGATAGTTTTGCGCCGTAGCAAACCCAATCGCTCCCAAGAGGGTTACACACAGTAACAGTAGGTGCTTCCACCAACCTCTTGCCTTTGAAATCTCTGTCTGTTTCATAATTCTATTATTTATAATTACAATCTAATAAGTTTACAAAAATAAAAAGATTTTTTTAAACGACCACTACGTAGCCCCGAAAATTCTTTGTTAATCATAAGACAAGCGAGAAATGAAATACCCTAACCCTATACAATGAATAATTCATAATGTACAATGCACAATTTTTTGAATGCGAAATGCTCAATGCGTAATGCGCAATTCAGTTAGGAGGGAGGAGTTAGGAGTTATGGGGGGATGCACAATTCACAATTCATAATGCTCAATGCACAATGCTCAATTATGGGATTTAATGCCGTTAGGCATTATCTATTGGTAGATTAACAGCATCCTCTCATCTTTCTTAATGCCGTTAGGTATTAACAATGCTTAATGCGTAATGCACAATGCTCAATTATGGGTTATAGGTTATGGATTATAATAATCCATAACTCTTAACTCATAATCCTTAATTCGTGGATTATACATAATATAATAATGTATAGGGGAATTATGGTACTGAACTATAGTCTTTGTTTGCACGACTTTCCGACTTAGCTGGTTGGCGTCAAAAAAATCAACGTAGTGTAGCGTATAAAAGGCGTTGGTGCCTAAAACGAAGATGCTCACATTACGATAATGTGGCACTTCAACGCCTTTAGCGGAACGCAGTTGATTTTTAGCCAAGCAGGTACGTCGGCGGCCTTTCTTTGGGTTCCGTTTCTTTCGCCGCCGAAAGAAATGGAACAGAAATATACTATTACAACGTTCTTGAAACTTCTTTTTCTTCGAAGGCTTCAATCATATCACCTTCTTGGATGTCGTTGTAATTGTTGATGCTCAAACCGCACTCAAAGCCTTTGGTCATTTCTTTCACATCGTCTTTCACCTTACGCAATGATGAAAGTTCGCCTGTGAAAATCACAATACCATCGCGGATTACGCGGACTTTCGATGAACGCATGATTTTTCCGTCGGTGACGAAACATCCTGCAACCGTACCAACTTTCGAAATCTTGAATACTTGACGGACTTCGCAACTTCCGGTAACTTCTTCCTTGATTTCTGGCGAAAGCATACCTGCCATTGCGTCCTTCACTTCGTTGATTGCATCGTAGATGATTGAGTACAAACGGATGTCGATACCCATTTTTTCCGCCAAACGGCGTGCATCGGCTGACGGACGTACTTGGAAACCAACGATGATGGCCTTCGAAGCAGACGCCAACAATACATCGGATTCGGAAATTTGTCCCACAGCTTTATGTTTGATAACAATTTGAATTTCTTCGGTAGAAAGTTTCAGCAACGCATCAGACAATGCTTCGATTGAACCGCCAACATCACCTTTCACAATCAAGTTCAATTCCTGAACATTTCCAATCTTAATCTTACGGGCAATGTCTTCAAGAGTTTCTGGTTTCATTGCGCGCAATTCTTGTTCACGCTGCAAACGTTCGCGCTTGCTTGCGATGTCGCGCGCTTCGCGTTCCGAAGCCATCACGTGGATTTTATCGCCGGCCTGCGGAGCACCGTCAAGACCGAGAACCATCACTGGCATTGAAGGACCAGCTTCGGTAATTCGTTGTTCACGTTCGTTGAACATAGCCTTGATTTTTCCAGCGTGCATACCAGCCAAAATCACGTCGCCCACGTGGAGCGTTCCCGAACTGATAAGAATATTGGTGCTATAACCACGACCCTTGTCGAGTTTTGATTCAATAACAGTACCTTGCGCTGGTTTGTTCGGATTAGCCTTCAACTCAAGCATATCGGCTTCGAGCAGAACTTTTTCCATAAGCAAATCAACGTTTTTACCGAATTTTGCGGCAATTTCCTGTGATTGATATTTTCCACCCCATTCTTCAACCAAATAATTCATATTGGCAAGTTGTTCGCGGACTTTGTCGGGATTTGCACCCGGTTTATCAATTTTATTGATAGCGAAAATAATCGGCACACCAGCGGCAGCGGCGTGGTTGATAGCCTCAACCGTCTGCGGCATCACTTGGTCGTCGGCGGCAACCACAATGATTGCGATGTCGGTAACCTGCGCACCACGGGCACGCATTGCGGTAAACGCTTCGTGACCTGGGGTATCGAGGAATGTGATTTGACGGCCATTTGCAAGTGTAACATTGTAAGCACCAATATGTTGTGTAATACCTCCCGCTTCACCTGCAATCACATTCGATTTGCGGATATAGTCAAGCAACGAAGTTTTACCATGGTCAACGTGTCCCATCACCGTAACGATTGGCGGACGTGGAAGCAAATCCTCTGGTTTGTCTTCAACCTCTTCGATTGATTCCTGCGTGTCGGCGCTCACAAATTGCACTTCGTAGCCAAAGTTCTCCGCAATCATTTGAATTGTGTCAGCTTCGAGGCGTTGGTTCAACGAAACCATCAAACCAATATCGAAACAAGCCTTGATAATATCCATTGCAGGAATGTTCATCATAGCGGAAAGGTCGTTAGCGGAAACCACATCGGTCACTTTCAGGATTTTTTCCTGTTCCTGTTGTTCCAATTCCGCCAATTCCATTTCCTGACGGATTTTTTCCTTCTTGTCACGTGTATGTTTTGAAGTGTTTGTCTTTCGACCCATACTGTCGAGTTTGGTGCGAACATCCTTAATATTACGTTCAACCTCTTCTTCGTTCACTTCTTCGTGGAAGAATCCATGTTTTCCGTGTTTATTTTTGCCACCTTTCGCAGCCTTGTCGAATTTGGTGAATTTGCCTTCCTTGTTGAAATCCTCGCGTTCGTCGAAGCTAACTTTTCCGCTCTTGATACGTTCGCGGTGACCTTTCTTGCTCGGACGGTTGTCGGACGGCTGTGCGTCCAAATCCACACGTCCCACAACTTTTGGTTTGCCCGAAACAGGAATTTCTGTTTTTATGAAATTTTCTTCAGGAGCGACACGTTTCTTTTCCTTTGCGGAAGCCTCGGCTTGTTGCGCCGCAGCCTTTTGCTGGGCCATGATTTTAGCCTGTGCAAGTTGTTTTTCCTTACGTTCCTGTTCTTTTTCCTTACGAGTTTTCTTATCAGGACGTGTTTTTTGGTTCAACGAATCCAAGTCAATTTTACCAAGCACTTTAACCGCTTCGACTTGTGGCGCTGACACTTTGAAAACCTCTTCCTCCACAGGTTCCGGCGCAGCAGGAGTTTCTGGAACTTGTACTTTTTCCTCAACAACCGGTTCCGGCTCAACTACAGGAGCTGGTTCTGGTTCTTTCGAAGCTTTTGGCTTTTCTTCAGCAATTGATTCAGTTTTTTTCTTCTTAACGGGAGTTGTAGGTTTATTCACTTCGGCAAGATTTACTTTTCCTACAACTTTTGGCCGTTCAAGTTCAGGTTTCTTGATTTCGATAACCTCCTCCTCCTTCGGAGCGACAGGTTCTTCATCAACAGGCAACGAAATAGATTCTTTCGCTTTACGGGTTTCGGACAAATCTACTTCCTGAGCTTCTTGTTTTTTCACCGACTCAGGTTGGAATTCCTTTTTAAGCAATTCATACATTTCGTCCGTAATCTTTGCATTGGGGTCACGGTCGATTTTAAAATTGTTCTTTTCGAGGAAATCCACGATAGTGTCCAATCCTAAATTAAATTCTTTTGTTACCTTACTAATTCTTGCCATAATTTATCAATTGCTTTTTTACTTTATTATTTTGTCAGAATGAAAATTAATCTTCGAACTCCTCTTTCAAAATGCGCAACACATCGTCGATTGTTTCTTCCTCAAGGTCAGTACGTTTCAACAATTCATCCTTGCTTAGACGCAATACGCTCTTAGCTGTGTCGCAACCAACTTTCTGGAATTCTTTGATTACCCATTCGTCAATTTCGTCAGTGAATTCTTCCAAATCCACATCTTCTTCTTGTTCAACATTATCGCGATATACTTCAATATCGTAGCCCGTCAATTGGATTGCAAGTTTAATGTTTGCACCGCCTTTACCGATTGCCAACGAAACTTGGTCAGGCTGCATAAACACTTCGGCGCGTTTTTTCGCCTCGTCGATGTTGATTGACGTGATTTTTGCAGGGCTCAACGCACGTTGGATGTACAACTGCGGATTCGACGAATAATTGATTACATCAATATTTTCGTTTTTCAACTCACGGACAATTCCGTGGATACGAGAACCTTTCATACCAACGCAAGCGCCCACTGGGTCGATTCTGTCGTCGTATGATTCCACAGCAACTTTTGCTTTTTCACCTGGAATACGGACGATTTTCTTAATTGTGATCAAACCATCGAAAATTTCAGGAACTTCGAATTCAAACAAACGTTCCAAGAAATATGGCGATGTTCTTGAAATGATTACGAGCGGCGTGCCGTTTTTCATTTCAACGCGGGCAACAACGCCTCTCACCGTGTCGCCTTTACGGAAACGGTCAGATGGAATTTGTTCCGACTTCGGCAAATACAATTCGTTGCGTTCGTCGTCGAGAACAAGGATTTCCTTTTTCCATACGTTGTAAACTTCGCCGGTTACGATTTCGCCGATTTGGTCTTTATATTTTTCGTAGATGTTGTTTTTCTCCAAATCCATGATTCTCGAAATCAAGTTTTGGCGAATCGACAACACTTCGCGACGACCGAAATCCTCTATGCTGATTTTATCGGTAACATCTTCGCCGATTTCAAAATCTTCGTCGATTTTTTGAGCGTCAGAAAGAGAAATCTGACTCAGCGCATCTTTAAAATCCTCGTCGGCAACCACTTCACGGTTGTGCCAAATTTCAAAGTCGCCTTTGTCAACATTTATAATAATGTTAAAACTTTTCTTGATAGCTTCATCATCCTCGATGTTGAACTTACGTTTTAACAAATTACTTAAAACCTCTTCCAGAATTTTCTGCATAGTAGGACGGTTGATGTTCTTGTCAGTCTTGAATTCTGAAAAAGCTTCCGCTAAATTTTGATGTTCTACTTTCATCGCTTTACAATTGTTTTTTTGATACTTAACGTTTAGATTATTTTATTTTTGAACAGAATTACACATTCAGTTTTTTGAATATCGGCGAATGGTATTTCCGTTGTGAATTCCATTTCTTTTTTCTTGTTTTTTGGCGGCACTTTCACCACATCGATGTGTTTCACCGTAACCGATTCGTCGCCCACGGCAAGCAATTCGCCTTGATATTTTCGTGCGGCGGTGGTCACAGTCACCATTTTTCCGATATTCTTCAAATATTGGCGGCGAACTTTGAACGGCTCCGACAAGCTTACCGACGAAACAGTCAGTTCGAAATCCTCAACATTGCGGTCGAGGTTGCTTTCAATGAACTGACTTAAATTCACGCAGGTGTCAATGTCAACCGACGAATCAGCGTCAATCTCAACCATTATCACATTTGTCGACGAAATTGAGAGCGACACCAAAAACATATCAGTCCCTTCTGTGAATTTCGCTACCAATGATTCTATTTTCTCTTTTGCTATCGCCATTATAAATTACCACAAAAAAAGAGGGGACTTGTTCGTCCCCTCAAATCAAAATTTCACACCGCAAATATAACTAATTTTCGTAAAATCAAACGTTTTTGCAAGTTTTTGTTTATTTTCGGCAACGATTTCTATAGATTTTGACAAAATGAAATTGATTAACACACTTATTTGCATCTGTTTGGCATACTGTGGATTTGCCGCTGATTATACTATTTCGTTGGCTGTCAACGGATTCGGTGGACAGAAAACATATCTCACAAAAGTTGAAGGCGACCTTGCAATTATCACCGACACGCTCACCGCCGACCGCTACGGTTTGTTCAAAACCACATTTACCGACGAAGACGGAACGGGATTCTACAAATTCATTTTTCCACAACTGAACAACGCCGAAGTTCCATTCATATTTAACAAAGAGAATGTTGCAATTTCCACCGAGGCAATCAATCCGAATGCGTACATACAAGTAATGATGTCGAGGGAAAACGACTTGTATTACCAATTTTTGAAGAAAAATGCCATATTCACCAGCCAAGTGGAATTGCTCGAAACCATTTACGACAACTACATTGGCGACGAATTCCGCGGGCAGGCGGAACAGGAATATCTCCGCCTGATTCGGCAATATTCCAGCGACATGGCAAGTTTTTACGAACGGGGGAAAGGCACGTTTGCATGGAAAATCATAAAATCGTCGGCCACACCGGCACCGCCCATGCTTCTTTCGCAGTCGGAAAAAAATGCCTTTTTGAAAGCCCATTTTTTTGACGATGTTGACTTTGCCGACACGTCGCTCATCAACTCCGAAGTGTTTACCGCAGCGGCAATCCATTATCTGTCGGTTTACACGCAACAAATCCAGCAATCCAATAAGAACGCCATTTTTATGTCGGCGGTTGACACAATTTTAGACAAGGCTTCGGTGAACGAAACCACCTACGAATTCATTGTAAACTATCTTCTTGGCGGATTCGAGTCGATGGGCGCAAGCGAAATTGTGGCGTACATTTCACAAAAATATCTGGCTGAAAATTCTTGCAGCAACAATGAAAAAACAACATTGCAACGAAAAGCGCTCAGCAATACCGAGCTTGCCGTTGGCAAACAAGCGCCACTCGACATTCTTTCGGCAATGAACCCGAAAAAAGACATTGATTTTTCTACAGAAAACATAGCGTTGGTATTTTGGGCGACATGGTGCGGTCACTGCGTTGAGGCTGTGCCACAACTTGTTGAGCATTATTCAGAATTGTCGAAACCAAAATACAAACTCATCACCGTGTCGCTCGACACTACCACCAACGATTGGGAAAAGTTCATCAACGAACATCCGAAGTTCAATAAATCACGCAATTTGATTGACACCAACGGTTGGGACGGCGAACTTGCCGAGTCGTACTACATCTACGCAACCCCGACTATTTATTTGATTCAGGCAGGAAAAATCGTGGCGAAACCTGTCGAAGTCAATGAATTTTTTAAAACTGTAGCTCGACTGAAATGGGAATAAAATTACTTCGATACACGCCTACAATTCTGTGGTTTGTAGGGATTTTGGTGGCAAGTTTCATATCGTCGAGCCACATCAGCCCCAAACTATACTTGTTTCCGCATCAAGACAAAGTAATACATGCGTGTATGTATTTTGGATTAGCCTTTTTATTTCTTTGCAACAGCCGCCATTTCTTTCCACTCACACTCAAATTCATTGGCATTTCGGTCGTGGTAATCTGCATCATCAGCGGCACCATAGAAATTTTGCAACCAATACTCAGCAACCGCACCAACGACATGTTCGACCTTGTGGCAAACAGCACAGGCGCAATTTTGGCAGGCGGAATTGTGTACGGGGCGAGAAGAAAGTTGGGAAAAGAATTTTAAACATACATTATTATAAACAAAAAAACGCAACACTTATCCAGCGTTGCGTTTTTCTTTTATTAATCTATAACAACGATTAGTATTTGTAAATATCCGATTTATATGGTCCTTCGATAGGAACGCCGAGATATTCGGATTGTTTCTTGGTAAGTTTCGTGAGTTTCACGCCAAGTTTGTCAAGGTGAAGACGGGCAACTTTCTCGTCGAGTTTCTTCGGCAAGGTGTAAACCTTGGTCTCGTAGTTCTTGTTGTTGGTGAACAACTCAATTTGTGCCAACGTTTGGTTGGTAAACGATGCCGACATTACAAAACTTGGGTGTCCCGTTGCACAACCGAGGTTCAACAAACGTCCTTCCGCCAAAATCAACACGCTGTGACCGTCAGGGAACGTCCATTGGTCATATTGCGGTTTGATGTTTTTCTTTTTGATGCCTGGAACTTTAGCCAACTCAGCCATTTGGATTTCGTTGTCGAAGTGACCGATATTGCCCACGATAGCCATATTCTTCATCTTGCTCATGTGTTCGGCAGTGATGATGTCGCAGTCGCCAGTGGTCGTAACATATATGTCACCATATTCCAAAGTGTCTTCAACCGTAAGCACTTGGTAACCTTCCATCGACGCTTGCAAAGCACAAATTGGGTCAATTTCCGTAACAATCACACGTGCGCCTTGTCCACGGAGCGATTGAGCACAACCTTTACCAACGTCGCCATAGCCGCAGACAACGGCAACCTTGCCCGCCAACATCACGTCGGTGGCACGCATGATGCCGTCGGTGAGCGAGTGGCGGCAACCATACAAGTTGTCAAACTTCGATTTAGTAACCGAGTCGTTCACGTTGATGGCAGGGAACGGAAGAATGCCCTGTTCTGCCATTTGATACAAGCGGTGAACACCAGTGGTTGTTTCTTCAGAAACGCCTATGATGTTTTTCTTTTTGTTCGTCCAGAATTGCGGATCCTGCTTCATTGTTTCGCGGCACAAGTCAAGAATCACGCCCCATTCTTCGGAGTCCGTTTCAGGGTTGAAATCAGGCACTTTGCCAGCAGCTTCGAACTGCGAACCACGAACCACTATGAGCGTAGCGTCGCCGCCGTCGTCGAGAATCATTGTCGGACCAGAGCCGTCGGGCCACGTCAGCGCTTTTTTCGTGCATTCCCAATATTCTTTCAGCGTTTCGCCTTTCCAAGCGAAAACGGGTGTACCTTTCGGATTGTCGATTGTGCCGTTTTTGCCAACCACAACAGCCGCAGCGGCGTGGTCCTGTGTGGAGAAAATGTTGCACGAAGCCCAACGAACATCGGCGCCGAGTTCCACCAATGTTTCGATAAGAATTGCAGTCTGCACCGTCATGTGCAACGAGCCGCTGATTTTTGCGCCGGCAAGTGGTTTCTGACCTTTGTATTCCGCACGGAGAGCCATAAGTCCCGGCATTTCAATTTCAGCCAAATCAAGTTCCTTGCGTCCCCATTCAGCCAATTTGATGTCTGCTACTTTGTATTCCATAGAGTTAGTTATTTCCAAATAAATTATCGTTCAAAGCTATCAATGCTTTTTCTTTGTTTTTCGTGTCGATTAGCACCGAAATGTTGTGGTCGCTGCCGCCATAGCAAATCATTCGTACCGAAATGTCTTTCAACGATTTAAGCACTTCAGTAGCATGACCTTGTTCTTCGGCAATCATATTACCAACAATGCAGATGATAGTCTGGTCCTTGTCGATTTCCACCGTTCCCAATTTTTTGAGCTCATCGGTGATTTGCGCCAAATAGTCAACCTTGTCGATTGTAAGCGAAAGGGCAACTTCCGACGTGGTAATCAGGTCGATAGGAGTCTTGTATTTTTCGAAAATTTCGAACACGCGGCATAAAAATCCGTATGCGAGCAACATTCTTCCCGATTTTATTTTGATGGCTGTCAGACCGTCTTTTGCGGCGATAGCCTTGATGCCCGTTCCCGTCACTTTGTTCGAAATTGTGGTTCCCTTTGCGTGAGGTTCCATAGTGTTTTTGAGCAACACAGGAATATTTTTTACTTTTGCAGGAAGCACAGTCGAAGGGTGGAGAATTTTAGCACCGAAATATGCTAACTCAGCCGCTTCGTCGAACGACATTTCAGCGATTGGGTGCGTGTTTTTCACAATACGAGGGTCGTTGTTGTGGATGCCGTCAATGTCAGTCCAAATTTCAACCACGTCGGCGTTGATTGCAGCTCCAATGAGCGATGCGGAATAATCGCTACCGCCACGTTTTAGGTTGTCAACCTCGCCTTTGTCGTTTGTGCAGATAAATCCTTGCGTAATGAACAGCGTAGTGTCAGGATAGCGTTGCAGAACTTTTTTCAGTTCACTTTCGATTTTTGTCATCACAGGTTCACCGTCGCCGTCAACAAACATAAATTCAAGCGAGTTGAGCAGAACCGAAGGAATATTATTTTCTTCGTGATAGAGTTGCACCAAGTTGGTTGACATAATTTCGCCGCGTGCGAGAATCATTTTTTCCGCCTGAACGTTGAATGGCTTATGGGCAAACGAGCGTACCACGTCGCATTCACGGGTGATGATTGCCTTCGCCTTAGCGCGAAATTCCTGCGTCTGCAACAGACCTTCAATCACGCCGTCGTATTTCTTTTCCAACGCCGAAATCATATTCGACGCGCCGTCGTCGTTACCTTTTTTGTAGTAATCCGAAATTTCAACCAAATTGTTGGTAGTTCCCGACATTGCCGAAAGGACAACAATCTGCTTGTTTCCGTCGGTAATCAATTTGGAAACATTTTTCATTCTTTCAGGCGAACCAACCGAGGTTCCACCGAATTTCAATACTTTCATAGTCATATTTTTAGTGTCGCAAATGTACAAAAATTGCGAAAAGCTCAATAAACAATGATTATTTTTAACAAGGATGTTTTTCTAAATTACTATCTTTGCTCAAATTCTTATAGGTATGATATACTTAACGCCAACGCATTGGAAAGACTATCGTTTGATTGATTCAGGCAATTTCGAAAAATTGGAACAATTCGGTTCCGTTGTGACCCGCCGTCCCGAACCGCAGGCTGTGTGGGACAAATCGCTTTCTGAAGCGGAATGGCAAAAGCGTTCCTCAATTGATTTTGTTGCCCGTTCGAGCAACAGCGGCGATTGGATTAAGCATAAAAACATTCCCGATACGTGGAATTTAAAATACGACTACCTAAATTTAACGTGTAACTTAAAATTCACCTCGTTCAAACATGTGGGAATTTTTCCCGAACAAGCGGTAAATTGGGATTACATTTCAGAAATCTGTTCCGCAAACAAAGGTCTGAAGGTGCTGAATTTATTTGGTTATACGGGAATTGCCTCGGTGGCTGCCCGTGCCGCAGGAGCCGACGTCACACACCTTGATTCGGTGAAACAAGTGGTTTCGTGGACAAAACAAAACATGGAATCATCGGGACAGGACAACATTCGCTGGATAGTGGAGGATGCCCGCAAATTCGTGGCAAAAGAAGTGAAACGCGGCAATCTTTACAACGGAATTATAATGGATCCTCCGGCATTCGGCCGTGGCGCAAACGGCGAAGACTGGAAACTCGAACGCGACCTGAACGCCTTGCTGAAAGATGTGGAAAAAATTCTTGACAAAAACCGCTATTTCTTTATTCTGAACACGTATTCTTTGGGATTTTCGGCTTTCATTCTCGAAAATTTGGTAAACGAAATCTTCAAAAATCATACAACACAAAAGGAATTCGGCGAGCTGTACCTTGAAGACGATTTTAAGAAAAAATTGCCACTCGGCGTAATCGCGCGGTTCACGAATTTGAAGTGAATATTTTAACACTATGAAAGCCTCAAAACTTTTTATTATTGTTCTGGTCCTTTTTCAAGGTCAATTTATAAAGGCTCAATGTGACACTATTACATTGAAAAAAGATGTAATAGCTCGTGTAAATTTGGAATTGAAAAAAAGACCCTCATTATCTTCAGACACACTATATATTGAAACTTGCGTACCAATATATCAACTTAAACATTCTTCTTCTAATGATTCTTTAAAGAATTTTATTGATTTTTCAAATTCTCCTAAAAATCAAGCGTTTATTGCTAAGAATTCCGAGAAAATGTATAGCGGATATTTTGTGAAAGATATCGAAGATAAACGTGAATTGTTTGATACTACCATATGGTATAATAATCAGAATTTGCCTATAAAAGCAACAAAAGAAGATTTTTATATAGCCGAAGGGTTTGATTTATTTGGAATAACCAATTATGAAAAATTTATAGAATTAATAGAAAACGAAACTGCGTTTTTTATTTATGATGTGAAAGGAATGTGGATATTGAAAGATAATGAACTTATTCATATTCAAGAAAATAACGGAAGTTTTGCTTATTCAAATGGTCAAACCGAATTTGAAAAAATTCTGCAAGAAAATGAATATGATTGTTTTAAATTATTAATAGATGGTTGGCTTCCTTGTGGAAGAGGTGAATTTATAGAGAGCTGGCTTAATTGTGGAAAAGGTGCAGAGATTATTTTTTTTAATCCTAATTTTTCACCTCCGCCCAAAAGAAAAATACGTAAGCAGGAAAAACATATAAATAAGTAGAGGATTTATGTGAAAACAATTTCCCATTTTTGTAATTTATTGATATTTGTATAGTTACGTTCCTTCAGTCAAACACATTCTCCCTATTTTGCAACATTTACTGTTAATAAAATGTGAAATGTTTGCGGAATGTAAAAAAATTCCTATTTTTGCCTGCTAAATTTTTAGTATGAGTCGGACGAGGGATACATATACGATTCCGTTGCAGTCGCTGAAAGAAGGGGTGTTCGACGAGGTGCTGGAAATTGGCAAAGAGTTCATTGAAGCACAAGAAATGGACGGAGTGTTCAACGCCGACATCCGCGCCACGATTCATTTTGTGAAGCAGAAAAACCTGCACACGCTTTCAATCGCAATGAAAGGAACTGTTTCGGTGGCATGTGACAGATGTTTGGACGTGTTTGCCCTGCCAATCGAAATGAGTCAGGATATGATAGTAAAAATTGGCGAAAAGGACGACGAGCTTGCCGATGCGGAAAACGTGATGGTAATCGCTCCCGATGAGACGGAAATTGGAATTTCGCCGATTCTCTACGAAATGATAATGCTCTCGATTCCATTGAAAAAAGTGCATCCGAACGAAAAAGATTGTAACGCCGATGTGGTTTCGTATTTGAAACAATCGGCAAACAATAAAACAAAACAAGAATCAACGGACCCCAGATGGGATTCATTAAAAAAATATGTTTAAAAATTAAAATAATAATAAGATGGCACATCCTAAACGAAAAGTCTCGAAAACAAGAAGAGACAAAAGACGTACACACGACAATGCAGTAATTCCAACATTGAGCAAATGCCCAACAACTGGAACTGTTCACCGTCGTCACACTGCTTACGAAGTAGAAGGCAACCTTTACTACAACGGTAAATTACTTATTGAAAAGCAACAAGTTGCCGAATAATAACCAAAACCTCTTTCTATGAGAATCGGTATTGACGGTATGGGTGGCGACTTTGCCCCCGAAAACGTTGTGATGGGTGTTATACAAGCAAGTACTGTCGTTTCGAGCGACAGCACTATTGTTGTGTATGGCGACCAGAAAAAAATCGAGGCAATATTAGAAAGAGAAAAATTCTCGGGTAACAATGTGGAACTTGTCAATGCTCCCTCGGTAATCGAAATGGGGGAACATCCGGCAAAAGCATTCCAACAGAAACAGGACTCAAGTATCACAGTTGGTTTCAAGCATTTGTATGCTGGAAAAATTGATGCGTTCGCAAGTGCGGGCAGTACCGGTGCAATGATGGTCGGGGCTGTTTCTGTTATTAAAGTTATCCAAGGAATTATCCGCCCGAGCTTGGTGATGTCGGTGCCGAAACTTGATTCCGACCGCTACACCACACTGCTCGACGTGGGGCTGAATTCGGATTGCAAACCCGACGTGCTTTACCAATACGGACTTTTGGGCAGTTTGTACGCACAAAACTACTACTCTATCGAAAATCCGCGGGTACGACTGCTCAACATTGGCGCGGAAGAAAAGAAAGGAAATCTGCTTACCCAGGCAACCTACGCATTGATGAAGGAATCAAAGGATTTCAACTTCTGCGGAAACATTGAAGGCCACGAATTGTACAGCGACAAAGCCGATGTGATTGTATGCGACGGTTTTACAGGAAACATTGTGCTGAAACAAGTTGAGGCAATGTACGGCATTTCAAAGAAATTGGGCATTGAACATAAATTCTTCGAATACTTCAACTACGAAAACCACGGCGGAACACCAGTTCTTGGTGTGGAAGCGCCTATCGTAATCGGACACGGCGCATCGTCGGCAAAAGCCATAAAAAATATGGTTCTTCAAACCGAAAAATTGATTTCGTCACAACTTACGGCGAAAATCAAAAAAGCGTTTGAATTGTAAATATTCTCGATTTAATTTGTCGCTCTCATTTATTATTTATATCTTCACAGAAATTTCTAAATTGAATTTCTATGAAAAAATATTTTTTGATTGCGCTTTTTGCAATGGTTTCTTTACTATTGGCAAGTTGCGGTAAGGAAAAAGATGATGTTACACCAAAATATGCGGTAGCATTTGATTTGCAAGGCAAAGGCACAGCCATCGACACGGTTTATTTGGAAGACGGCTCGTTGATAGTAAAACCAGAAATTCCTGTTGACGAATATTATGTGTTCGACGGCTGGTACAAGGAAATGGCATGCGTTACGCCGTGGGATTTCGAAACGGATAAAGTGTTGGGTAACACCACATTGTATGCGAAATGGGAAACAAAAGAGCACTGCGTTGTAATTTTCAAGTCGAATCTAACTACAATCGCTTCGACAAAAGACACGGTTGACTATGGTTCTCTTGTTGAAAGACCTGCCGACTTGGAAAGCGATGACTATTATTTCGATGGATGGTACAAAAATTCAAAATGCACGGAAAAATGGGACTTCGAGAATGACCGCGTGCTGGAAAAAACAACCCGAATCTACGCAAAATGGAGTACGAAATATAATTTGTACGGTTCGGAAATTTACTCAAGAAGCACGTTCAAATATGGCCGCTTTGTGGCTCGTATGAAAATGGGCTACACTCAGGGCAGCGTAAGTTCTATGTTCATATATTACAACAACTCCGATGTTGCGGGAAGCAACCTCTGGAACGAAATCGACATTGAAATTGTGGGAAAAGATTCCCTGAAATTCCAATCGAACATTATTACGGGCAACCGCAATGCTAAAATCACCAGCGAAGAACGCCATTCGCTCTCGCCTGCGGCTGCGTTCAACACTGATTACCACGAATTTACGATTGATTGGACTCCAGATTCAATTGTGTGGTATGTTGACGGTGTGATAATGCGTTGCACAAAAACCAATGAGGCTGGAACCGACCAAGTTACGGCTCTCACGGGAGTGCAAAGCCTTCGTTTCAACTTATGGGCGAGCGAAGTTGAAGAATGGGTTGGCGTGTTGAAACCATCAAATCTGCCAATTTCGCAATATATTGACTATGTGAAAGTTTATTCGTATGACACCGAAACAAAAGAATTTTCGACCGAACCGCTTTGGGTTGACGATTTCGACAGTTTTAACGTCGATCGTTGGGGCAAAGGCGATTGGCCTATCGGTATGGTGAGGTTGAAGCCAGCCAATGTTGAAGTAAAAGACGGCAATCTTGTGCTGAACCTTACCAGAGAACTTATTCCACGGTAATAGCATTGGAACACGAGCATCAACATATTGATTTTGAGCAAAGTCTAACGGATGCAGGCATTCGTGTCACTGCCGTGCGGTCGCTTATTTGGCGGACAATCTGCACAAAAACATCGGGCGTGTTTTCACTCGCCGACACCGAAGATTTATTGCCGACAATCGACCGTTCCACGTTGTTCCGCGCATTATCGTTGTTTGCCGAAAAACACCTTCTGCACGAGATAGACGACGGTTCGGGGACGCAGAAATATTGTATCTGCCATTGCTCCGATAAAGAGCATCACCACGGACACATACACATATCGTGCGTGGTGTGCCACGAAACATTTTGTATCAACGAAGTGGAAATTCCGTCGGTGCCCATTCCCGAAGGTTGGAATGTGGAGGAAGCGGAATATGTGATAAAAGGTGTTTGCCCAAAATGCAGAGGGAAACGATTGGCATAGCACAAATTTTTCAAACCTTTTTTACAATAGAAACCCTGCGATTAACCGAAAAGATTTATTTTTGCTTTGAAAATATAGTACGATGTCAAGTATTGTCAATTTGAACGGTGTGAAAAATAGTTTTTCGCTGCCACTGCAAATCATAACAGCGGCTCTGCTGCTGATGCAGGTGTTTTTCTTTATTATCATTTTGTATTTGTGCGGCGGTTTTCCGTTCCACCTTGCAACATTCACAAGCACAATAGGTTTTGTTATGCTTGGCATTGCGCTATTTTTCGCAGCTTGGAACATCATTGCATTAATTCAGCGAAAACGGCAAATCAACAAGGCATCAACCACTGAAGAGAAAGAGAATATATTCAAAGCATCGACGCTGGTTCGCTTTGTTACGATGAACATGCTGTCAATTGTGGCATTGCTGTTCGCGCTGATATGGAAAGATTTTTATTTCCTTATATTTTTTGCGGGATCTATTCTTTGGCAAGTGGCAATGTTCCCAACCAAGACTAAGATAGCGATGGCAATCAACTACGAAATTGAGCAGCCACAAACAGAAGTGTCAGCGGAAACAACCCCGACAGAGCAAAAAGGAGCCGAACAGCCACAACAAGATAATATACAGCTATGAAAATAGGTTTTGACAACGAAAAATATCTAAAAATCCAGTCTGAACACATTAAAGAACGTGTCTCACAGTTTGGTAATAAATTGTATCTGGAATTTGGTGGAAAATTGTTCGACGATTACCACGCAAGCCGCGTGCTTCCTGGTTTTCAGCCCGACAGTAAGTTACGGATGCTGATGCAGTTGAGCGACTTTGCCGAGATTGTGATTGTGATTAGCGCAGTTGATATTGAGAAAAACAAGATGCGCGAGGATTTGGGCATCACCTACGATGCCGATGTGCTCCGTTTGCGTGGCGAATTCGAAAGTCGTGGCTTGATGGTCGGCTCGGTTGTCATTACCCATTACAAAGGACAAGAAAGTGCAAAAGCATTTAGAAACCGTCTTAAACGATTGAATATCAAGACATATTATCATTACATCATTGACGGATACCCATCGAATGTCGCACTGATTGACTCAGACGAAGGTTTTGGTAAAAATGATTACGTGGAAACATCACGTCCGTTAGTTGTTGTTACCGCTCCGGGACCGGGCAGTGGTAAGATGGCGGTGTGTTTGAGCCAGCTGTATCAGGAAAACAAACGTGGAATCAAGGCGGGCTATGCAAAATTTGAAACATTCCCGATTTGGAACATTCCGTTGAAACACCCTGTGAACATTGCCTACGAGGCTGCCACAGCCGACTTGAACGATGTGAACATGATTGA